>NZ_JBSQYM010000006.1:0-70218 GCF_055140805.1 Orenia sp. | reverse complement strand
CAAATCTCATTTCAGTTGTCAATAACTTTTCAAAAGTTTTTTAGCGACAACGTCATTAATCATAACATTTTAAAGAATCTCTGTCAAGAAACTTTATAAAACAAAAGACTTCTTAACAAGCGACAAGATATAGTATATCAAACCCACTAATTCTCGTCAAGAAAAAATTTAAAGATAAAAATAAATGTTTCATAACACAACTAATAATTTAACATGTTCAATCATATTTGTCAAGAAAAGATTAAATTAACACCTTTCTTATAAACGACAAATAATATAATAACATTTACATTTTAAACTGTCAAGAACTAATTTAGATTCAACAACAAGCTTTGTGATTAACAATGATTATAGCTCAAAATATAACCTTAGCAGTCTGGAATCAGGATTCAGAAAGCTGTGAATCATACTGATTCCTGATAACCGATTTCTTATATTTCATTATTAGTTATCAATCTAATTTTTCACAAAAGTCATGGAAAAACCCTGATTTATAATAGTTAAATCTTTTATAACTTAGTTTTCTGATATAAAAATATTATACTTCTATTAGAAGAGTAATCATCTATCTTTTCAAAATTATAGTTCAATATAAAATCATTCACCTCTTCTTTAGTAAAGGCCTGAAAACAATTATTTGGAGTTTTCTCAGTTCTTCTTCTTACTTCTAATAAAAAATAACCCCTCTGTTTTAAACTAAAATAAGTATTCCTAATATACTTTAGCTTCTCACTATCTCCGTCAATTATATTTAAAACGTAATTTGATACAACTAAATCAACATTTAATTTATAAGACATCAACTTACTCTCATCAATTAAATATGGCAGACTATTAGCTTTAATTAAATAATTAATTTTTCTAATCTGGCTTTCTGTGTCACAAGCATAAACTTCAAATCCCTTTTTGAGTAAATAAATTGAATTTCTCAACTTTCCAGCTCCATAATCCAAAATCTTTACTACTTGATTATCTTTAAAGAACTTAGTCAGATCAACTATACTTTTACATGGTTGAGATAACATCAAAATTCTCCTTTAAAAATTAATTATGATTTATCTTTCCCCAAAACAAGAAATAAAAATCCTAAATCACTCTTATTTTTTAAAAAATCATCTTATCAATTATAAACTAATAAAGCGATAGCCATAAACAACATAGACTATCGCTTTATTACAGTATTCTCTTATTTAAAATTCATCTTACCCATGGTGATGGTGATGATCTTCAGCTGAATCATCAGTTTCAATACCTAAGTAATTATTAATAGCTTTCTTTAAAGCATCCGCAGCTAAATTAGAACAGTGCATCTTAGCAGGTGGTAGACCATCTAAAGCCTCAGCTACAGCTTTATTAGTTAATTCAAGAGCCTCTTCTACACTCTTACCTACAGCTAGCTCAGTAGCCATACTACTTGTAGCGATCGCTGCTCCACAGCCAAAAGTTTTAAATTTGACATCAGTAATTATATTATCTTCTACCTTAATAAACATCTTCATAATATCTCCACATTTTGCATTACCAACTGTACCTACACCATCTGCATCAGAGATTTCCCCCACATTTCTTGGATTTTGGAAATGTTCCATAACTTTATCTGAATACATCTATAACACCCCTTTATTTTTAAGTTTAAATTTTAGTTTGGGTTTAGGAAGACTTTTAAATAAAGCTTAGACTTAAACTCAAACTTAATATTACCCATTATAAATAGGCGACATCGCTCTCAAATCAGTTACTACCTTTGGTAGTACATCCAATATTCTATCTACGTCTTCTTCTGTATTATATGTTCCTAAAGTCAACCTTAGTGAACCATGAGCTACTTCATGAGTCAAACCCATTGCCAATAACACATGAGAAGGATCTAATGAACCCGAAGTACACGCTGAACCACTAGAAGCTGCAATTCCTTCCAAGTCTAATTTCATTAGAATTGATTCACCTTCAATATAGCGAATACTAAAATTCACATTACCTGGTAATCTTTCAGTTCTATGTCCATTTAATTTTACACAATCAATCTTATCTTCAATACCTGAAATCAACCTATCTCTTAAACTTATTAACTTAGTAGACTTTTCATCCATATTATTTATAGCTATTTCACAAGCTTTACCTAAACCAACAATCCCTGGTACATTCTCAGTAGTAGCTCTACGATTTCTCTCTTGAGCACCACCATGTAAGTATTTAGCAACTTTAGTTCCTTTTCGAATATATAAAGCTCCTATCCCCTTAGGTGCATTAAATTTATGACCTGACAATGATAATAAATCTACATTCAGTTCATTAACATCAACCGAAATACTTCCAACTGCTTGTACCGCATCTGTATGGAAAGTTACCCCAGCTTCTTTAGCAATTTTACCAATCTCTGCAACCGGTTGAATAGTCCCTACCTCATTATTTGCCATCATAATAGTAATTAGGATAGTATCTTCCTTAATTGCATCCTTTACATCTTGAGGATCAACCATTCCATCTTCATCTACTGCTAAATAAGTTACCTCAAACCCTTTTTTCTTCTCTAAATATTGACAAGTATGTAAGACTGCATGATGTTCTACAGAAGATGTGATAATATGTTTTCCCTTTTTTTCTAAAGCTTCAGCAACACCCTTAATTGCATAATTATCAGCCTCTGTTCCTCCGCTAGTAAAGACGATTTCCCTAGAGTCATCAGCACCAATTAATTTAGCTACATTATCTCTAGCTTCAGTGATAGCATTTCTAGCTTCCCTCCCAAAAGAGTGAAAACTAGATGCATTTCCAAATATATCAGTAAAATAAGGTTTCATTGTTTCTAAAACCTCAGGAGCAGTTGGAGTTGTTGCTCCATTATCCATATATACTCTCTTCACTTTTATTCCTCCTTTATTAGTTATAAATTATTAATAGCTAGTTACTACTAGCCACTTATTTATTAAGTACAAAGAAAATTCTATCATTATATATGATACATATATCCATGTCTATTACCCTTTTGTTGAGCATTAATTGCTTCTTGTCTCAAATCCTCCAAAGTAATTGAATCCAAAACCTCATCAATACTATCCTTTACCTTCTTCCATATCATCTTTACAACACAATCAGGGCTATTTCCACATTCATCCTTCACTTCTTCAGAAACACAATCAGCAGGAGCAATTGGACCTTCTAAAGACCTGATAATATCACCAATGGTTATCTCTTGAGGATCTCTAGCCAATAAATAGCCTCCATGCGCCCCTCTAACACTATTTACTATTCCTGCTTTTCTTAAAACAGCAATCAATTGTTCTAAATAATGTTCAGATATATCCTGCCTTTCTGCAATACTTCGTAAAGGAATAGGACCATCACCTTGATGTAAGACCAAATCAAACATCGCTCTTACTCCATAGCGCCCTTTTGTAGACAGTTTCATATAAGAGCCTCCCTTAATCCCGAGTTTTCTTCTTGGTATTACAAATTAATCATACCACACAACTTGGTTTTTGTCAATTTAACATGAAAAAATAATTAACAAAAATATTATTTATCTCACTTATCATTATTAGCATTCCCTAGTATTATTATGTGTTTTATAGGCCAAATCAAAATTATAATATAATTAATAATTTATAACTCAAGTACCGACCCCTTCTTGTTTGTTAGAAGAAAAACTCATTAATCTTAAACAACATCCCACAATAGGTCCTATGGTAACAGCACTCAAAATAGTTCCAATGCCTACAGGCCCTCCTAATAAATATCCAATCATTAAAATACATGCCTCAATACTAGTTCTAATCAAACTAATATCAACATCTAGTTTTTTATCTAATGCTACCATCAAACTACCTCTAGGACCAGTTCCACATTTGGCAGAGATATAAACACCAACTCCAAAACCAAATATCATCAATCCCAATAACAAATAAATATATCTAAAGATTAAATTAGTAGGGTTAGGCAATGCTAACATTACTATATCTGTCATTAAACCGATTAATACTATATTAACCACTGTTCCCCAAGTCGGCTTAATCCTAGCCATGAAATAACTAAGTATAATAATTACAAAACCAGTGATTTGACTAGCCCATCCTACAGTTATATTAAAATATTTAGTCAGTCCAATATGAAATACATTCCATGGTGATACACCTAAGTCAGCCTTAATAGTAAATACTATACCAATACTCACAATAACTAATCCTAATATAAATTGTAACCAATTCTGTATTAATTTCATTATCTAAACTTCTCTCCCTTTTCTTCAAAGATAGCTTCTCCCCTAGTTGCATCTGTTATCCTCTTCTTAAAAGCATCAATATAGCTTGGTTTCATCACAGCCACTACCTCAACTCCATCATTCATATAGTTGATAGTTTTAACCTCGCCTTCATGACCTTCTAAATCATTGATAACCTCCCCCATCCTATCATAAGAGACTAAAATTCCCAACTCTATGTACCTTATCTTCTCTAAAATACCAGCTTCTCGAATAACCTCTCTGGCTGAACCACCATAGGCCCTAATCAATCCGCCTACTCCATGCTTAACTCCACCAAAGTAACGAGTAACCACTAGTGCAATATTGGTTAGCTCTTCCCCTTCAATAGCTTGCAAAGCTGGAGGACCAGAAGAACCCGCAGGCTCTCCATCATCACTATATCTCTTAGTAGCTCTATCTCCTATTCCAACTTTGAAAGCATAGACATTATGTCTAGCATCAGCAAACTCTTCATTGATCTTTTCAATAAAATCTTCAGCCTCTTCAATAGTGCTAACATTCTTCACTGAAGTAATGAACTTACACTTCTTTATCTTAGTTTCTACTCTAATATTTCTTTTAATAGTCTTGTAACTATCTGGCATATTACCGCTTCCTTTCACCTCTTTTAAATATTATATCTATTTTAATTTTTAGTAGCAAGAGTTATTGGTTAATCTAAATTTTCTAAAAATTCTTTTATCTTCTTTTCATAACCATTTGTAGTAACTTGATAAAATTTACTTCCTACTAATTCATTGGGCAGATACTGCTGTTTAACATAACTATTAGCATAGGAATGGGGATATTTATAGTCTTTTCCATGACCAAATTCCTTGGCTCCACCATAATGGGCATCCTTTAAATGGAGCGGAACACCTGAAGTAGGTTGAGATTTAACCACCTCCAAGGCTTTATCAATAGCTACAACTGCAGCATTACTCTTAGGTGCACTAGCTATATATAAAGCAGCTTGAGCCAAAGGAATTCTAGCCTCTGGCATACCTACATACTCTAAAGCCTGAGCTGCTGAAACAGCTACCATCAATGCATGAGGATTAGCATTCCCTACATCTTCAGCAGCATGAACAATCATTCTTCTAGCAATAAAGCTTGGATCTTCGCCTGCCTCAATCATCTGTGCCAACCAATAGATTGCAGCATCAGGATCAGAGCCTCGCAGACTCTTAACAAAGGCTGAAGTAATGTCATAATGATTATCTCCAGACTTGTCATATCTAATTGCCTTCTGTTGAATACTCTCTTCTGCCACCTTCAAATCTATTATTCTAACCCCATTATCTTCAGGGGTTGTTAGTACAGCTAATTCCAAAGCATTTAGAGCCCTTCTCGCATCTCCATTTGCAACCATTGCTAGATGCTCTAAAGCTTCTTTACTCATTTCAACTTGATATTCTCCTAATCCCATTTGCCTATCTGCTAATGCTCTTGTTAAGACTTTAATCAAATCCTTCTTATCCAATTCTTTTAATTTAAATATTCTAGAACGGGATATCAATGGCGCATTGACCTCAAAATAAGGATTCTCAGTTGTTGCACCAATTAAAATGACAATCCCATCTTCAACTGCTGGTAATAAAGCATCCTGTTGGCTCTTATTAAAGCGATGTATCTCATCAATAAAGAGTACTGTTCTCTTATGATACATCCCCCTTCTTCTTTCAGCTCGCTTAATCACCTCTCGTAAATCCTTGACCCCAGAAGTAACTGCATTTAACTTCTCAAACTCTGCCTCAGTACTATTAGCAATGATCTGAGCCAATGTAGTCTTACCTATTCCTGGTGGTCCATAAAAGATAGCAGATTGTAAGCGGTCAACTTGAATTGCTCTTCTTAATAACTTCCCTTCTCCTACGATATCCTCTTGTCCTACAAAATCATCTAAAGTACGTGGTCTCATTCTAACTGCCAATGGTTTATCTTGACCATTATCTTGATAATTCTGAGTAAATAAATCCATCATTACACCCCAATTTTATATTTTATAAATATAGCATCTTGTGCTAGTAGGAAAACTAATATACTATAGAGATCATGCGACACTTTTAGGAATCTGGAATCAGTAGTCAGGAATCAGTTATAAACACTGGTTACAGATTCCTGATTCCTGACACGAAAGTGTCTCAATATATCCATAAAAAAACATCATTAACATTTAAAAGTTAACTAGCACCAAAAGTGATTTTATATTATTATACCATAAAAATAACGTCGGAATATTCCGACGTTATTAAATAATCTATATTTCTACTAATAGTGTATCTATCAATTCTTATTCTTCAGAAAGAAACTTCTCCAAAGCATAAGCTACTCCATCTTCTAAATTAGTCTTAGTAACAAAGTCCGCCTTTTCTTTTACACCTTCAGGAGCATTATCCATTGCTATAGACAATCCAGCTATCTCAAACATAGCCACATCATTGAATTGATTTCCAATGGCAATCACCTCTTTAGAATCAATATTCATCTTATCCATCATATATTTAAGAGCATTACCTTTTGAAACCTCTAGATTCATTACCTCTACATACTCTTCATCAGACTGAGTAATATATAATTTATCCTCATACCTCTCAGCCAATAAAGCAAAAAGTTCTGACATCTCCTCAGGATCACCAGAGAATAGAATTTTTGTCGGTGCTTCTTTCAACTGATGCTTTTCTTCAATTATGGCCTTTATCCCTTCTAAATCATTATGTACTTTAGCTATTGACTCTTGATTAGTAATTACCCTATCACCAAAGTATAAGCTTATTCCATGGGAATTATTATAACCATACTCTAATATTTCTTCAGCTAAATCCAACTGAATCTGCTTGTTATGGTAAATATTATCAGTCAAAGGGCACTTAACTATCGAGCCATTCGATGTAACTAACGGTAAATATACTTCTAGTTCCTTAGTATAAGGATATAAAGATTGATAAGGCCTTCCACTAGCCAAAATAAAGCTAACACCTTGATTAGCAAATCTATTAATAGCCTCTCTATTCTTATCAGAAACCTTATGTTCATCATTGAGCAAAGTTCCATCCATGTCTACAGCTACTAACTTATATTTCACATTATCACCTCTTATTTAGTAATATCCAATTTGTATACTTCGTTATTCTTGATAAAAACCCTCTTATAAAATACTAATTTTACAGTCCAATTATAATAATTTAAAAAACTTGTTATTTTAAATTTATAAATTAATCCGTTATTTTCAAGATATATTTAATCATATCAATTTATAGTCAAATATTAAATTAAAGCAACTTTATTGTTTTTGAAACCCCACTTCACCTTTAATTCTAGACTCAACTTAATTATACTCTTAATTGCAAAGTTTATTAACAACCATGGAAATTTATTTGCTAACAGCTAATCTCTCTTCTCTCACTTATTATCTTATTCATCTTAATATCATATTCACTAACTAGCACCTGATCGACAATCTGAAAATCAAAGCAGATAGCCACTCTATTGATAGTTAAATTCTGAGCTAATAATCTATCATAATATCCCCCTCCATACCCTAAACGATTACCCGTCTTATCAAAGGCAAGACCTGGACAGATAACTAGATCGGCATTAGAGAAATTAACTGGCCTTCTATATTCCTGTTTAGGCTCTAAGATTCCATAAGTACCTTTTGTCAACTCCTGATCATAATCCTTCAATTCTGATAATTCAAGCTTATTCTCCTTTAAATTAGTAATTGGAACAATAACTCTCTTCCCTAAATCAAGAGCCCCTTTAATCATTGCTTTTGTTCTAACTTCATTCTTAAAAGATACAAAAAACATTATACTCTTAGCAGCTTTGAACTGAGCTGAATCAAATAATTTGGACTTGATTTTATCACTTTTATCAATTATCTCTTCTTGAGTAAGCTGATTTCTCAAGGTCAGCATCTCTTGACGTTGTTCTATCTTGGTTTTTATCATCAATTAACATCCTCTACTTTTTAACCTTTATTATAAGGGAGGCTATAGTTAATTGCAAGAATTAATAATTTGTGATAGTCAAATTTTAATATAGGTACTGATGGTTAGGGAGATATTGCGACATTTTCCCTTTTTAAAAGCGAATAAAAGTCTTAGGTTCCGCCTAAGGGCGGGTTACGTTTTCAGCCCAAGACTACTTCTTCGGGTTTGAACAGATAACCCTTCGTGAAATTTTAATTTTTATGGTTCTCCTACGGGATGTCCTTGATGCACCCCAAGAGTACTTCTTCAGTGGTAGTGCCTTCAGGGCGAAAAAGTAACCAAACCTACGAGTTTTAAAGAATAAAAACTCTTCGTGATAAATCCAATCAAGAAGAAAATTAAACTCACTACGCAATCAAGATACTAATTATTATCATCAGTCATATTCTTTATTTAAAATTTGCTTAAACTCTAAATTCCAGCTCAATTTTCGCTTCGTTCAAACAGGAATTTTCTTCGGTTTTAAAGATTTTAACTGTCAACCGTCAACTGTACACTGTAAACTGAAATACAAGTGTCATAATATCTATCTATTGTCTCATTATTGCCTCTACTATATAAACTAACTCAATAGTTTTATCTTATTGCAAAAAATAAAAAAATCCAGCATTTCAGCTAGATAAAAAATTGTCCCGCGGTGCCGTACTAGATTTTGTATTTTGCTCTTGGCTTCAAAGTGGGTGCCCTCCCATCTGCTTTATACTTCCTCTCTAATGGAGGCTTGTACGCCACAGATGAAGTCCAGGCTCCCTTATAATATAGTGTTGGGCAAAATATTAATCCGATCTCGAACACCGCAGGACATTTATATTAAGTTTTTTTTATGTCTTTCTTTGATGACTTCCCTTAACTCTATTAAGATAATAACATACTTTAATATTTATCGCAAGTGAAATTGCTTGATAATTTATGGAAATCTTATTCTTAAATATCTAATTCTCATTATTAAGCAAACCTATTGTAGATAAATATAAATTAGTCTATCTCTATCTGTTCTTCTACCTCTATACCAAGCTCTTCTAATTGAGTTTCTGCTACCATTGATGGTGCTTCTGTTAATAAGCAAGTAGCCCTTTGGGTTTTCGGGAATGGGATTACGTCCCGAATAGTCTCTAATCCACCAAGTAACATCACAAGTCTATCAAGCCCAAAAGCAATTCCTCCATGTGGTGGAGCACCATATTGGAAGGCTTCTAATAAGAAACCGAACTTCTCTTCAATCTCTTCTTCATCCATATTCAATAGATTGAAGATTTTAGACTGCAATTTACTATTATTAATTCTGATACTTCCTCCACCAATCTCAATACCATTTAACACCAAGTCATAAGCTTGAGAAAGCACCTTACCAGCATTCTCTTTATCTAACAAATCAATATCCTCTTCTTTAGGCATTGTGAATGGATGATGTAAAGCAACATATCTCTTAGCTTCTTCATCCCACTCTAGTAATGGGAAATCAGTTATCCAAACAAAGTTAAATTCATCTTGGTCAATTAGACCCAAATCTTTTGCAATCTTTAATCTTAAATTCCCCAAAGAAGCTGCTACCACCTTTGGAGTATCTGCTACAAATAATAACAAATCCCCAGTCTCAGCCCCCATAGTATCTAACATATTATTCAATTCTTCCTCAGCCAAAAACTTAGCTATTGGAGACTGTACTCCATCCTCTTTGATTTTCATCCAAGCAAGACCTTTAGCCCCATAGATTCCAGCAAAATCAGTTAACTCGTCGATATCTTTACGAGAGAAATCTACTCCACCTTTAACATTGATACCTTTAACTTGTCCACCTTTAGCAATGGTACCACTAAAGACTTTAAACTCTGCATCCTCAACCACATCAGATACATCGGTTAATTCTAAACCAAAGCGGATATCTGGTCTATCACTTCCAAAACGCTCCATAGCTTCATGGTAGCTCATATGCGGAAATTCCGTTGGAGCCTCAAATCCAGCAGTTTTAAATACCTCTTGAATCATACCTTCAATTAAGTCCATAATCTCTTCTTGGCTCATAAAGGACATCTCTATATCAATCTGAGTAAATTCTGGTTGACGATCTGCTCTCAAATCTTCATCTCTAAAACAACGAACTATCTGATAGTATCTTTCTAAACCAGATACCATCAATAATTGCTTAAATAGCTGCGGTGATTGCGGCAGAGCAAAAAACTGACCTTTGTTAACACGACTTGGTACTAAGAAGTCCCTTGCACCCTCTGGAGTACTCTTAGTCAACATCGGTGTCTCAATATCTAAGAAGTCCTTATTATCCAAATAGTTTCTAACAGCCTGCTTGACCTTATGTCGCAAGATAATATTATCTTGCATCGGCTTTCTTCTTAAATCTAAATATCTATACTTTAATCGCATCTCCTCACTAGAGTTGATATCATCTTCAACTTGAATTGGAGGAGTTTGAGCTTTATCTAAGATATGTAATTCTTCAGCATAAATCTCAATTGCTCCAGTTGCTAAATCTTCATTAATCATCCCTTCAGGTCTAGCAATAACCTCTCCCTTGATAGCTATAACAAATTCTTTTCTCAATTCATCAGCAACTTCAAACATCTCTTCAGATACTTCTGGACTGAATACTACTTGTACCAACCCAAACCTATCTCTTAAATCTATAAAAATTACTCCTCCATGGTCTCTTCTACGGTTAACCCACCCCATTAGAGTTATCTTCTCTCCTACATGCTCTCTTCTCACATCACCACAATAGCAGCTTCTTTTTAATCCTTTCATCCTTCAATTACCTCCCAATTAGTCTATACGCTTTGTCATCTCTTCAACTAGGTTCTCTAGTTTAATCTCTACTTGTTCACCAGATTTCATATTTCTAATAGTAGCTACTCCCTTATCTAACTCATCTTCACCTAAGATAATACTATAGTTAGCATTATTTCTGTCAGCAGCCTTCATTTGACTCTTCACACTTCTTCCTAAATAATCCATCTCTACCTTCAATTCAGCTTTACGCAGTCTAGCTAGATATTTAAAGGCTTCCTCCTCTGCTCTAGGGCCAATAGTAGTAATAAATAAATCTATACTATCATCTATTGGTAACTCAATACCTTGCTCTTCTATGGTTAGCAGGATTCTCTCCATCCCCATAGCAAATCCTATGCCTGGGATATCCTTGCCACCAATTTCTTGCGCTAATCCATCATAACGACCTCCACCAAAGATAGTATCTTGGGCACCAAGTCCTTTATAAATTACTTCAAAAGCTGTTTTAGTATAATAATCTAGTCCTCTTACTAAATTAGCATCAAGGATATAATTAATACCTAATAAATCTAAATGCTTCTTGACACTAGCAAAATGCTCTTCACACTCTTCACATAGCTCTTCATAAATCTTAGGTGCTTGTGACATAAACTCTTTATCTCTATCTGCTTTACAGTCCAAGATACGTAAGGGATTACGGTCATAGCGGTCTTGGCAATCAGAGCATAAGTTTTCGAGATATGGCTTAAAGTAATCCATTAACTTCTCTCTATATGCTTTCCGACATTCAGGACAACCGACACTATTTAAGTGTAGTTCCAAATCCTTTAAACCTAACTCTTCTAATAAATGGATACCTAAAGAAATAATTTCAGCATCTATTGCTGGATTATCTGCCCCTAAGACTTCTGCTCCCAATTGATGAAACTCTCTATAACGACCCGCTTGTGGTCTTTCATACCTAAACATTGAACCTATGTAAAAATACTTAGTTGGTTGAGCTTGTCCATAGATCTTATTCTCTAAAAAAGATCTTACTACAGAAGCTGTTCCTTCTGGACGTAAAGTGATACTTCTACCACCTTTATCTTCAAAGGTATACATCTCTTTTTCTACAATATCAGTTGTCTCTCCAATCCCTCGTTGAAATAATGCTGTCTCTTCAAAGATTGGTGTTCTAATCTCTTTATAGTTATAACTACCAAATATCTTCTTTGTTAAATTTTCTAGATACCGCCACTTAACTGTATCTTCAGGGAATATATCCTTAGTTCCCCTTGGGGCTGTAATACCCATTCTATCCCTCCTAAAATATTGAAAACAGTACATAAAATTTAGTAGTAGGGGCGTAATAAATTACGCCCCTACTTTAGAAATTACTTTGCACTCTCTTCTTTAGTTTCTTCCTTCTTTGATTCTTCTCTTTTTTGTTTTGCTTCTTCTTGCTTCTTACTTTGAATCTCTTTTACCTTCTCCATTTGGGCTTTAGCTTTATCTTCAAGACCCATTTGGCTATAGATATTTGCTAATCTATATTGAGCCATGATATCATCCCCAGATAAGGTGGAGAATATTTCATACTGCTCAAGTGCTTTTTCATTATTATCTTTCTTTCTATAAGCATCACCTAATGCTAAGTGTAACTCAGCATTATCTTCATTATTGGTCAATCCATTTTGATAGACTTCAATAGCCTTAGCAAATTTTTCATCCTTTGTATATAAGTCAGCTAAGCTTACATAAAAATCAACTTGTTCAGGATAATTTTGAATTGCCTCTTGGTAAGTTGAGATTGCCTCTTCTTGATTTCCATTCCTCTGGTAAACTTCAGCTAAGTTGTGATATAGATAGTATGCTCCTTGATTATTAGCAATAGCAGCTTTATAATTATTAATTGCTGTTTCAAAATCACCATCTTTTGCTGCATCAAAAGCATTAATTTCCTTATTTTCAATTACAATCTTAGCACTATCTCTAACCTCTTCTAACCAATTATTAACGGCTTCTTTCTCTTTTTGAGCAACTAACTCTTTTCTTAACTCTTCTTTCTTCTCTTCAAACTCTTTTCCACTAGCTTCTTTCTTATCAGTTACCTTAATAATATGATAACCAAACTCTGTCTTAACTAGATCACTAATCTCTCCAACTCCCATAGAAAATGCAGCTTCTTCAAAAGGTTTAACCATTCTACCACGAGTGAAAGAACCTAATTTACCACCTCTAGAAGCAGAAGGTCCTTCTGAATATTTTTCAGCTAATTTAGCAAAATCTTCTCCAGCTTTTGCCTTTGCTAACACTTCTTTAGCCTTAGCTTTAGCTTCTGCATCTGTTTTATCATCAGTCTTAATTAAGATATGGCTTGCAGTAACCTCTTCATATTGCTTTGCAATCTCTTGGTCAGTTACCTCTACATTAGCTTTTACTGAATCTAGCACAGCTTTAATTTTTTCTTGAGTAGCCATATTCTCTCTGATGTTGTTCTTTACATCTTCAATTGTTTGTCCATTCTTCTTGATAATCTCTTCAAATTCTTCTTTAGAAGAAGCATAATAATCAACAACTTTATCTAATTGAGCTTGAACATCTTCATCACTAATCTCTGGATTAATATCCTTCTTATTAGCCTCTTGAAGAATTAACTTTTGATTAATTATATTATCTAAAATATTAGCCTTTAACCCTACTACTTGGCTTGGAGCAATTTGATTCTGATATTGTCGTAAATAACCTTGTAATTGATATTGGTATTCTTGATAAGGTATCTCTTCACCATTTACAGTTGCTACAGCTTTATTAAATCTTTGAGCATAAGCCTCTTGTTGAACTCCACCTTTTCCTCCTGGAGTATTCAAATAAACCAATGCACCTGTTGCAACAAAGGCAACTACTACTACATAAATTATAACTTTTGTATTCTTTCTTAATAAATCCATCATAATTGCATTTTCCTCCCTCTATATAATTTAATTAAGAGCTTAACTGTAGCCTATAGCTTATAGCCTTAAATTCTCATAAATAGGCCAATAATAAAAGTTTGAAATCAGACAACTAAGTTATATTGTAACGTATCAAAGTTAAGATGTCAATTTCAGCTATTTTGATAAATAAGATAATTCAACCTAAGGAAGATGATTATAGTATATATAAGTAAAATTAACAGCTATTTAGTATAAAATCCCTTTAATTTACTTACCTTTGTAATCGTTCTTTCTTTAATTTCACTACTATATTGTCCAGGAAATTTAGGGTTATATAATCTTTCTAAAGACCAGTCCTCAGGATTGACTAGCTTAGTTATTGCTCCTCCCCCAAGTCCAATTACTGTCTCGCGCTCTTCCATCATTATAATATTATAAATAGATTCCTCTCCAGACTTAGCATATCCTACATTTTCTAGATTACCCAAGATGTGCTTCTGCCTATACATATAATAAGGTATCAAACCTATTTTTTTTGCCAAGCCCTCTGTCAAATGTATCATCTCTTCTACTTCTGTAGCAGAAGATAAATCAGTATCATCTAAATTATTTTTCAGTCGAGAAGCCCGCTTAATTGCCAAAGTATGTACAGTGAAACTATCAGGATTGAGCTTTTCAATCTCCTCTAAAGTATGTTCAACATCAGATATATTCTCATCAGGAAGTCCAATAATGATATCCATATTAATATTCTCAAAACCAATCTCTCTAGCTAAATTAAAGGATTCAACTACCTCTTCAACAGTATGACACCGCCCAATATGATCTAAAGTTGACTGATTCATAGTTTGAGGATTGATACTTATTCTTTCTACACCATAGTCTTTTAAAAGCTGTAGCTTATCTTTATCAATTGTATCAGCTCTACCTGCTTCAACGGTAAATTCTCTTAAACTAGGATGAATAAAATACTTCTTCAATAATGCTAATAGTACATCTAACTCTTCAGCAGATAAAACCGTGGGAGTTCCCCCTCCAATATAGAGGGTGTCTACCTTCAACCCTAACTCATTAACCACTTTACCTATCTCTTCTACCTCATAGCAAAGAGATTTTAGAAAATCAGGCATATACCTTCGATTATTCTCAATAGGATAAGAAGCAAAGGAGCAATAATTGCATCTAGTTGGACAGAAGGGAATTCCTACATAAATACTTATTTTGTTCTTAGCTTGATCTTGAGTAGGAAGATAATTCCGTTCTAATTTGATTATATCTAGTAATAACTCTCTTTTTTCCTTGGATACACCATAGATATCCTCTAAATAGTTATCTATTATCGAATAATCTAACCCTCTATCCAATAAATAATGTCCAATCTTAGTTGGACGTACCCCAATTAGAATCCCCCAAGGGCTCATCTCCTGATTTAAATATTTAATTAATAATCTATAAAGGCTTAATTTAAGCCTTTCTTTGACCCTTTTAAAAAAGTCTTCTTCACTATAAATGTCAGATAGAATCTCCTTATCGCTAATCTTTTCCTCTAAAGAGCTCTCCTCTTTTAGATAGCTATTGACCTCAATACCATCAGAAGTATCTAATTCACAAACAACTGTTACTCCATCTACTTCTTCCTCTATATGATAAAACTCTACCTCTGGTAATAATATTTTCAATGTATCTTTAACGGATTCATAGTATTTTGGAGTTATATCTAAATTTACTTTCATGATAAAATCCTCTCTAACTTAAGTTAATTAATAGCTATTAGTAACTATATATATCAGATTGTGCTAACTAAATTTTATGTAAATATGTTGGTTAATAGGTATATTGAGACACTTTTTACTTTGGTGGTTAGGAGTTAGGGGTTTAGGTATTTAGGCAGTTCCCAACCCCCTACCCACCTGTCTACCTCCTACGAGTTAAAAAACAACTCTGCGTGTAAACCGTCTAAATATCACTCTATTATACCAACCCTTACTAAAATAAAAATTATATATATGAATTTTCACTTCTAGCACGATTTAAAGTACTCTCTGGACCATGACCAGGGCATACCTTCAAATCTTCTTCAAACTCTAATATTCTAGCTATAGAATCTCTTAAAGCAGAGTAAGAACCCATTGGGAAATCAGTTCTACCAACTCCTCTAGCAAAGATAGTATCACCTGTAAATAAGATATCTTCTAATTTCAAACAGATACTACCTGGAGTATGACCTGGAGTATGAATTACTGAAAAGACTAAACTACCACATTCTATCTTTTCACCATCCTCTAGCAGTCTATCAGCCTTAGGACATTCCAACTGTTGACCCATCTCACCTATAAAGAAAGATAAATTCAGCTCAGAGTTCTGTAAAAACTCAGCATCATCCCGGTGAATTAATAATTCAGCACCAGTCTCTTCTAATAATTTAGGGTTGGCAGCAATATGATCATTATGACCATGAGTATTGATAACATATTTAACCTTTAAATCATTGTCATCAATCACCTTTAAAATATCATTAGCTTGTGAACCAGGGTCTATCACCACTGCCTCTTTACTATCTTCATCAGCAACAACATAACAGTTAACACTTAACGCTCCTACAGATAACCGCTTAATAAACATTTCCCTACTCTTTCCTCCTTAAAATCAAAAATCTTTCTTACTATCCACTAGAATAGTAACAGGGCTAGCATTAATTAAAGTAACCTTCATATGGGTTTTAAATTCACCAGTCTCTACCTTTAATCCATAAGCAAACCCTTCTTAACTTCAACCTCAATATCACTAGAACTTACGCTCTGTAAAACTGCCCTGATCTATCGTCCTCTTTACAATCAAGCAGGATTTGCCCGTTGTACATTCAGTACTCCATCAATATCTTCTAATTTACGAATAATATCTTTCATATGCTCTAAACTGCTTATCTCTAAAGAAAGATTAATATAAGCTAAAAGATTCTTAGTAGTACGAGCATTAATTGATGTTATATTCACTTTAGCATCTGAAATAACAGTAGTTACATCATTTAATAGTGATTGTTTATTCCAAGCTTCAAGCTTCAATTCAACCTCATAAGAAGTCTGTTGATCTACATACCACTCTACTTCTACAATTCTCTCTTCCTCAGTCTCTTCTAAATTCTTAAGATTAGGACAATCCCCTCTATGAACAGATACGCCACGCCCTCTAGTAATATAACCTACTATCTCATCACCAGGTACTGGGTTACAGCATTTAGAGATTCTAACTAATAGACCATCCATCCCTTTAACTTTAATCCCTTTGTTTTGGCGTTTTCTCTTAATAATTCTCTTCTTTCTTAATTTATCAAGCTCATATTCAGGACAATCTTGTTTTTCTGGCGGGATTAATTTTTTAACCACTTGAGAAACTGAAAACTTATTATATCCAATCCCTGCATAAAGCCCGTCGATATTAGCAACTCCTAGTTTTTTAGCTATCTCTTCAAGCTTTTTAGTCTTTTCAGCCTCTTTTAAGGTGAAATTCTCTTTTTTCAGTCTTGATTCTAACATCTCTTTACCCTTAATACTTGTCTCTTCTTTACGTTGCTCTTTAAACCAATGCTTAATCTTACTTTTAGCTCGAGAGGTCTTGACAAAATTAAGCCAATCACGGCTAGGACCACTATTATTAGAAGTAAGTATCTCTACAATATCACCATTTTTTAAACGATATTCTAAGGGAATAATCTTCCCATTAACCTTAGCCCCAACACAGGTGTGACCTATATCAGTATGAATATTGTAAGCAAAATCTACAGGACTAGCTCCATAAGGAAGAGAGATTACATCACCTTTAGGGGTAAAGACGAAGACTTCATCTTCAAAAAGATCAATCTTTAAATTTTCCATAAATTCTTTAGCATCATTTAAATCCTTCTGCCACTCTAATAGTTGGCGTAACCAAGAGATCTTTCTCTCAAAATCTTCATCCTTCTTATTACCTTCCTTATAACGCCAGTGGGCTGCGATACCATATTCAGCAGTACGGTGCATTTCCCAAGTTCTAATCTGAATCTCTAAAGGTTCTCCTTTAGGACCAATTACTGTCGTATGAAGGGATTGATACATATTGGATTTTGGCATAGCTACATAATCCTTAATTCTACCTGGCATTGGGTTCCACAACTCATGAATAATTCCTAAGACCTGATAACATTCTTTAACCGAAGTAACTATTACTCGTAAAGCAGTTAAATCAAAGATTTCCTTGAACTCTTTGCTATATTTAATCATCTTCTGATAAATGCTGTAAAGATGCTTTGGTCTACCATAAAGATCAGCTTCAATATCTACCTCTTCTAGCTTGCCATTTAAAGTAGATATGATATTTTCAATATACGCTTCTCTCTCTGCTCTATTTTTAGCTATCTTTCTAGCCAATTCATAGTAATGATCTGGCTCTAAATACCTAAAGCTTAAATCTTCTAACTCCCACTTAACATGGGAGATTCCTAATCTATGAGCTAAAGGAGCATAAATTTCAAGGGTTTCGGTAGCTTTTCTAATCTGCTTCTCTTTAGGTAGATATTTTAATGTTCTCATGTTGTGAAGTCTATCAGCTAATTTAATTAGAATTACTCTAATATCCTTAGCCATAGCCAAGAACATTTTACGCAAACTCTCAGCTTGATGCTCTTCACGAGATTTAAAATCTATCTTACTTAGCTTAGTAACTCCATTAACAAGCAACTCTACCTCTGGACCAAACTCTTCTCTTAATTCTTCTGCCGTTACTTCAGTATCTTCAACTACATCATGTAAGATAGCAGCAGTAATAGAGATTACATCCAATTCTAATTCTGCCATTATTTTAGCTACTTGTAAAGGATGACTAACAAAAGGTTCGCCAGAAACTCTATATTGACCTTCATGGGCATCTTTAGCAAAGTAATAGGCCTTCTTCACCAACTCAATATTCGGATTTTCAGTATAACTGCTTATTTTTGCTAACAATTGCTCTAAAGCCATAACTTATTGCTCCTTTATCAAAAGATTAAATATTTCTATTTATTCATCAATAATTAAAGAAAAGACCTCATAATCTCCTATCTTCTCTCTACCATCTAAAAATCCCAATTCCATTAAGAACGCAATTTCAACAATCTCTCCACCTAACTGTTCAACTAAATCTATAGTGGCCTTTACAGTTCCGCCAGTAGCTAATAAGTCATCTACTATTAATACCTTGGCACCTTGCTCGATGGCATCTTTATGTATCTCAATTATATTACTTCCATACTCCAAATCATATTCTGTCTTAATGACATCACCAGGTAATTTGCCTTCTTTTCTAACTGGTACAAACCCTTTATCTAATTTTAACGCTAGAGGAGCACCGATTAAAAATCCTCGTGCTTCTATCCCTAAGATTAAATCGATATCTTTATCTTCATATCGCTTAGCAATTCTATTAATAGCCTCTTGGTATGCTGTTGGATCCTTTAATAAAGTAGTAATGTCCTTAAAAGCGATACCCTCCTTAGGAAAATCTGGAATAGTTCTTATCTTATCTGCTAAATTCAACATTCTTCTCCCCTTTCAATTTTATAAACCTTTTTGGATAAATTGGTTGATTGATTAAATTTAATAGTTTCTCTGGTGATTCTTCTAAAGCAAACTTCTTAAACTCCATAAAAGCCTGCTTATCTTCAATACCTTCATTATATCTTATTGAGCTACTTAAGTCTAGTTTTACCTTGGGTTTAGGGTGCAACTGAATTATCCTGCCACCCTCTTGAATTCTAGTTAAGAGCTTTAATTCCTCTAAAATTCCTAATCCTGCAGAAACAGTACTTGCTTGTACCGATTTCTTTATCTTTTGATTTATCTCATCTGCCAGTTCTTGATTAGTAGCAAAGACCTCTCTATCTTTGGTCTGCAATTTATTTAAAACAATATATAATTGGGCTAAGACTTCTCTGTCAGGAGCCATAATATCTAAAATAAATTCATTAATTCTAGCATCTTGCTGTCCATATAAGAGATGGATATATGACTCTTTACCATCACGGCCAGCCCGTCCACTCTGTTGATTGAACTCAGTTCGATTAAAATTGAGATGGTATAAGATAATATGCCTAATATCTGGGATATCAATTCCTTCACCAAAGGCACTAGTAGAGATAACTACCTTTAATTCACCATCTCTGAACTTCTCCTCTACCAAAACCCTCTCTTGATTGGTCAAGCCAGCATTATAAAAAACAATCTGCTGGGCTAAGAAAGGATTAGCTTCCCTTAACCTACTAGCTATCTCAATACTCTTTTCTCGGCTATTGACATAAATAATTACCTTCTCTCCTTTAGCAATTATATCATCAATATAAGCATCTTTATTAACAGTATTCCTATTGTCAATTAACTTTAGGTTATTACGGACATGGGGGTCAATTATCAACTTGTCTGTCTGCAAAGAGTTAACTATCTCTTCAGTAACCTGATCATTTGCAGTGGCTGTTACTGCTAAAACCAAAGGGTTTTCTAATTCTACTAATAGTTCGGGTATTCTCTTATAAGTAGGTCTAAATTGATTAGACGCTAAACCAATATGATGACTTTCATCAACTACAAAAAATCCTATTCTATCTCCAATTTCCCTAAATCTATCTAAATTATATTCAATAAATTCAGGTGTAGTTAGTAGAACATCAACTTGATTACTATTTAAAGCTTGATTCAACTCTTCTCTTTCTTTAATAGTCAATGAACCATTCCCTTTATAAACTCTAATCCCTAAAGGTGCTAATTTATCCTGTAATGAACTATATTGATCATTAACTAAGGCCCTCAAAGGATAGATGATTATGGTCATTAAATTGAATTTTATAGCTTGAAAGGCTGCAAAACTCTGAAAAACAGCCGATTTGCCTCTCCCAGTTCCAAAGATAGCTAAAGTATTATTACCTTTGAATAGACTATCAAGGGCTTCTGCTTGCTTTTCTCTAAAACTATAATTCCCAATTAATGATTTTCTAATCTCCTCTAAAATCTCAGTTTCCGATCTAGTAGCAAGTTTGGCTCGATATAAACTATGTTCTGCATCCTCTTTTTTATCTAAATAATCTTTGTCCTTTTCTATAAAGAGATTGACACCTAGGCTCCTACCATCCTCTCCTCCTGTTATATCAGAAACGATGGCTTTATATTCAAGTCCATTATCCAAATAAGGCGCTAAATGTTTAGCTAAATCAGCTTTGAGAAAACCAATCTGCTTCTGAGTCTTAGTCAATACTTTAATCGCATTAACATCATATCTATTATCGGGATCTCTTTCTAAAAAGAGCAAATCACCTTTGTTAACCTCTGCTTTTATTATCTCCTGTCTACCTTCAAAGGTAACACCTACAACTTTAGTATAGAAAGAATCACTCTCTCCAATTCCTCGATAAAAGTCATCTGCTAATATCTCTTCACTCTTAGCAAAAAGCTGATCTACAAAGGATAACTTAGGAAACTTGATATCCTTGATAGTCAAACTTACATTCTCTTCTCCACCAAAGTCATTAATATCCATAGTAAATGCTAAAGATATATCCTCATTCTCTGTCTGCAACCTCTTCCTTAGCTCTGCCATTCTCCAACCAATAGCCTCTATGCTTCTACCTTCTTGGGCAAAATTAATCTTAATATGACTTTCTTCTTTACCAAAGAGATAGAAGTTATCTACAGCTAATTCCTTTAAGGCAAACTTAGGTCGGGGATTTGCACAACCATAAGGTTCTAGTTTGGCTAATTGATAGACCAATTCCTTTGAAACCTCTTCCATACTAATAACTTGTTCTACTTTTAAGCGATCTATTAAATCTTGTTCTGTTAAGACCTGATCTGCATACTCATTGATCATCTTTCGCAATTTAGGGATATCTTCTGCTTGTAAGGAGCAACCTGCTGCCTCCTTATGCCCTCCAAAACCTTCAAAACACTCTTCACAATACTTAAAGGCTTCATAGAGGTGGAAATTGCGAATACTTCTAGCTGAACCTAAAACTCTACCATCTTCAGCATAAGTCAGTAAGACCACTGGCCGATAATACTTCTCTTGAATCTTAGATGCAGCATTTCCAATTACACCTGGATGACCTTCAGCTAAAGGGATTACTAGTACCTTTTCTTGCTTCAAATCAATCTCTTGGTCGATATATTCTTCAGCCTGTTCTAAAATCTGACCGGTAATCTCCTGACGATCAGCATTCATCTCCCTTAGATGTGCAGCTAAATCATCAGCCACCACTATATCAGGCTCAGTAAAGATCTGTACACCTAAATATGCTTGCCCTAATCGACCAGTAGCATTGATACATGGTGCTAGATAATAACCTATTCCTCCAGCACTAATATCCTTATCCTTATAACCGACCTTGCTTTTTAAGATTCCTAAATTAAAGTCTCCTCTTCCGACAAACCCATTAATCTGCTTTAGTCCATAATAGACTATTACTCTATTCTCTCCAACAAGAGGAACAATATCAGCAATAGTACCTACTGCCACTATGCTTATATATTCGATTAATCCATTGAAATCCTCTAAAGCTCTTAATCTAGTCAATAAAGCATGAACTAATTTGAAAGTTACCCCTACCCCAGCTAATTTTTTAAAAGGATATTGGCAATCTTCTTGTTTAGGGTTCAGTATTGCTAAAGCCTCAGGTATCACCTCTGGTACTGTGTGGTGGTCAGTAATAATCACATCAATACCTAATTGCTTGGCTAAAGCAACCTCTTTAACTGCTGAGATGCCACAATCTACAGTTATAATCAAATCAGCACCTTTGTCAGCTAAAATCTTAATAGCCTCTTGATTTAAACCATAGCCTTCTTTAAGACGATTAGGGATATAATAGTCAACATTAATTTTAAATTGCTTTAATACCGTCATTAATAAGGAAGTACTTGTAATACCATCAGCATCATAATCTCCATAAATAAATATCTTCTCTTGCTTTTCAAGAGCCTGTTCTATTCTATTACAGGCTTTCTCCATATCCTTCATTAGAAAAGGATCATGTAAATCCTCTAAACTAAAATCTAAAAACTCCTCGATCTCTTGAGGAGTTTTTAAACCTCTATTGGTCAAAATTCGTGCTATGACTGGATTTATATTCAAACTTTTGGCTAGTCTATCAATATTGTCTTGATTGCTTTCTTGGAATGTCCATATCTTTTCTTGATTTACCATGATTCTCCCCCATTTTTGCAGATTATAATCAGCAACACTGATATACATTCTTCATAAAAATCCGTTTTCCTTCTTAAAGATTTATGTAATTTTTCTTTTAATTACTACTGATAGTTTAATGGTTTCTCTAAACATTCTATGTAAATGAATAAATTTGAAGTGAAACTTAATGGGTATATTGCGACAGTTTAAGTTTTAGCTACGGGTTTTAATCCGTAGTGTAACATGTCATCATCACCACAGATTGAAACCTGTGGCTAGTAAATTTATCATTATAAAAAGTATCGTAATATCTCATATAACAACACTTTTAAATTTCACTCCAAAATCAGATAATTATAATATATTATATCAAAATCTCCCTGATCTCAAAATAGAGATGACCAACCAAATTCCTAGCATTGCAGCAATTAAATAGCCTGATATACCTACAACAGGAAAACCTAAAAACTCTGGTCCCTTATCTGCTAACATAATTAAGGAGGAACCGACAATCAAAGAGGCAATGATTAAAGAGATCGATAAGCGATTACTTACAATATCCAATTTAGAGATTAAGGGTTTAATCCCTACATGGTGAAACTTTATCTCTAATTGATCCTCTTGCATTAGATTAAATATATTATGTAACTCTTCAGGCAAATCTATTATATAATTACTAATTTCTTGTAAGCGTTCTAGAGTATCTTTCATTAGTCGTTTAGGGCTTAGCCTCTTTTTAATAATATCATAAGCAAAGGGTTTAGCTACAGTTAAGATATCAAATTTAGGCTCTATTTTAGATACTACCCCTTCAACTGTAATCAAAGATTTAACCAATAAAATAAACTCTATTGGCAGCCTAATCTTGTATTTAAAGGTCAAATCCAAGAGTCTATTCATGATTACTGACAACTCTACCTCTTCTAAAGTTACACCATGATAATCCTCAATCAATCTAGCAAAATCTCTTTTTAAAGATCTCATATCTATCTCTTTAGTTACCATTCCTAAATTTAATAACTCTTCAATTGCCTTATCTGTATCCTTTTTTATCAAAGCTATAAATAAATTAGCCACTCTCTCTCGATCATCTTGCGTTAGCTGACCTACTAGCCCAAAATCAATCCAAGCCACCTTATAATTTTTAGTGATGATAAAGTTACCAGGATGGGGATCACCATGGAAAAGTCCATCAATCATAATCTGTTTCATAAAAGATTTACTGATTGTCTTAGCCAGATTCTCAGTTTGAGAATCATCCTTTATTTTATTAATATTATAACCATCAATGAACTCCATAGTAAAAATTCTCTTAGTTGTTAAATCCCAAAAAACCTTAGGAATAATAATGTCATCTTCAGAAATAAAATTCTTGTAAAATTTCTTTGTATTTCTACCTTCTATTCTATAATCAAGCTCCTGCTTAATCATATTAGAGAAGTTATTTACTATCTCTACAGGATCAATGAAGTCATCACTAAAGACTCTATTTTTTAAGAGGTTAGCTAAATTGGACATAATATCCAAATCAGTCTCTATAGTGGAATGAATCCTTTTTCTTTGAACCTTAACAACAACCTCTTCTCCATTCTTTAAGATAGCTTTATGAACTTGTCCAATAGAAGCACTTGCCAAAGGAGCAGACGAGACTTCGCTAAAGTATTGACTATAATCTCCATTCAACTCTCTATTTAACTGTTTAATCACATCCTCAAAGCCCATAGCCGGAACCTGGTCTTGTAATTTCTCTAACTCTTCTATATAGTTACGAGAAATCAAATCAGGTCGAGTACTAAGTAGTTGTCCTAACTTAATGTAGGTTGGTCCCAACTCCTCCAATACCTTTCTAAGCCTCATTGCTCTAGAATCATGTTGAGGCTTACTTGGTTTTAACTTTTTAATCCTCTTACTTAAAGGTAGAAACTGGCGTAACTCCATCACTTCTATCAAATAACCAAAGCCATGTTTGATCAAAACTTCTACTATATCTCTATACCTTTTTATATTCCTATAATGCATTCCAAGATCTTTAAAGAGCATCTATACCACCGCCATTCAGTATACAGTTAACAGTGTACAGTTGACAGTTAAATTTAAATTTAAATTTTTTCTACCTATACCCTTTTATGAATTAATGAATTTTAATCTATTTAATCTTTATAACTGTCAATTACTAACTGTTAGCCATCAACTACAAAATATCCCACTTACTATCTATAACTTAAAAAATCTTTACTAATAATAAAGTAGTCATCAATATTGAGATTAAAAAAGAGATTATTGAGCCACTAATATTACCTACAATTGTACCTATTCCAACCTTTAAAGCCTCTTCAAGCCTCTTGCCTCTGAATAATTCTACAATGATTGCTCCTAAAAGTGGACCTATTACCAGACCAACTGGACCTAGAAATATTATAGCTAATATAACGCCAAAAATAGCCCCTATAATCCCATACTTACTAGCACCAAAATACCTAGCTCCTAGTGCACTTGCCAAATAATCTAATCCTTCAGCCAATATGCTCAATAGGGCTAATATACCAATAAATCCCCAACCATAAACAATAAAGTTATTAATAAATCCATAAATTAATGCTCCTAATAAAATTAAAGGGGTACCAGGAACTGCTGGTACTAAGGTTCCCAAAACCCCTAATGCTGATAATATTGTAACTATAATCTTAACTGTCATCTTCAGCTACCTCTATCCCATCACCTTTTAAGCTCTCTATCTCTCTTTCTAAAGACTTGATATGTAGCTCTAATTTAGCAACCTTCTCATTTAACTCTTCTACATCCTCTTTTTTTACAATACCTACTTTATTGAGAGAATTATCTATCTCTGTCTTAATCTTATCTCTCATCTGTTCTTGTTGCTCTTTAGCTTTTTTAGTCATATTATTAATCAATTCATTTGCTTCATCTTTACTTACCTTACCTTCTTCTACAAGCTTTTGAACCATCTCTTCAACTTTATCCTTGGTCAAAAACAATGCACCTAAACCTGTTACCATCATCTCTTTAATAAAGTTTAACAAATTCATCACCTCCAGAAGTTGTTAATAATTATATCACAACTCTTATATTTTTCCAAATACTACAAATCTAATACTAGGATATGAAGATTTTTTATTTATATAACTTAAACCATAAAATAAAAACAACCCCCAGCTTCTAAAAACCAAGGGTCATTAAATATAACTTATTATTTATCTTATCTTCTCTCATCCCACTCTACTAAGATAGGACTAGCTACAAAGATTGAAGAATACGTTCCTGATAAGACACCTATTAATAATGCCAACATGAAGTTTTGAATAGTTGTACCACCTAAAAACAAGATAGCCAAAACAGGTAACAACGTAGTAAGTGATGTATTGATAGAACGTGGTAAAGTCTCAATAATTGCTTCATTATTTAATTGAGCAAAGGTCTCTTTTTTAGCCATTCTCATCTTCTCTCTGATTCTATCAAAGATAACTATCGTATCATTAATTGAGTATCCAACAATAGTCAATAAAGCAGCTATAAAAGGACTGTTAATCTCAACATGTAACAATGAAAAGATACCTATTACAATTAAAACATCATGTAATAAAGCTAATATTGCTGCAATAGCAAACCTAAACTCAAATCTCATACTAATATAAGCCACAATAGCAATAGATGCTAATAGTAAAGCAATCAAGGCTTTGTTTCTCAATTCCTTCCCGATTGTTCCACCAACCTTCTCAGTTCTTAACATCTTTCCTGGATATTTCTGTTGAATCTTGCTTTCAATAGCACTGACCTCTTGATGTGATAACTCTTCCATTCTAATTAAAACACCATTATTTTCAGTCTGTTGCACTTTAACCTCTTTAGTCAGTTTGAAGTCTTTTAGCAAGTCTCTAATTTCTGTATTAGTAACTGGTTTATCAAATCTAAACTCTATAACTGTTCCCCCAGCGAAATCAATTCCAAAGTTCATTCCTTGCAAGATAATAGAGATCAAACCTACTAAAATAATTATTGCTGAAATCGACATCCATAATCTTCTTTTACCGATAATATCCACTACTATTACCTCCTTGCCCAACCAAAAGCCTTTGGTTTATTTACTAGATTAGTACTTAATAATAAGTTCAATAACATTCTAGTCACTACAATAGCTGTAAACATACTTACTAAGATACCGATACTTAATGTAATTGCAAAACCTCGAACAGTTCCAGTTCCAAAATAGCCCAAAATAGCAGCTGTAATTAAAGTTGTGATATTAGAATCTAAGATAGTGGTAAATGCACGATCAAAACCAGATTTTACTGCTGATTTAACTGTTTTACCTTGACGATATTCATACTTAATTCTTTCAAATATAATTACGTTTGCATCTACTGCCATACCAATAGATAAGATTAAACCTGCAATTCCTGGTAAGGTCAAAGTAGCATTTAATCCTGCTAAAATACCTAAAGCAATTATACTATAAAAGGCCAGGGCCACTGCTGCCACTGCTCCAGATAACCAATAAGTAATAATCATAAAGATTACAATTAAAATTAAACCAATAATTGCTGCTTGAATACTCTTGTCAATGGAAATTTTACCCAAAGTAGGTCCAACAGTTCTATTCTCTACTACCTCAACTGGTACAGGTAAAGCACCTGCTCTAAGTAATAAAGCAGTCTGTTGAGCATCCTCTAAATCTTTAAAGCCAGTAATCTGACCCTTTCCTCTGATTTCACTCTGTACTGTTGGTGCAGTTAATAACTTATTATCTAAATAGATAGCAATTACTTTGCCAATATTCTTTCTTGTAATTGTAGCAAACTCTTTACTTCCCTCTTTTGTTAATTCAAAACTGACAACTGGTTGATTAAACTTTCCACCATAAGCAGCCCTTGCATCCTTTAATGCTTCACCAGTCATTACAATCTCTCCAGCCTCATTTTTAAACTGCAATTGAGCTGTCTTTCCGATAGTTTCAATAGCTTGGTTAGGATCTTCAACACCAGGTAGCTCTACTATAATCCTTCTTTGACCTTGTCGCTGCACAAGTGGTTCTGTCAATCCTAATTCATCAACTCTGCGATTAATAACATTTACTAATCGATTCATAGCATCATCATCTACTTTAGCAGTTTGGGTATCATGAGCTTCTAAAAGGACATGAGTTCCTCCCTGTAAATCTAATCCTAATTCCATACTTTCATTTAATGGATATAAGAAGTATGCTGCTAATCCTAATAATGCCACAATTAGAATAAAATTAAACATTCTTTTCTGTTTCCAGTTCATAATCCTGTCTCCTTCCTCTTATTAAAATAAAAGTTATCCAAATATATAACATCTCTTATTTAGAAGGTTAGATACTTCTAGAGATATTATCTATAGGATAAAAACAACCCTTAGCTTAGTAATACATCACTAAACTCTGCTTCAATTATCCATCAGCATAGTACCGTTGCTTAACTCCCTTGAAATAGGCTTATGTAAAATCTTATAAATACTAACTAGAGGATAATATAATACTAGCTACTAATTATTTAATATTAGATAGTTACTTGAAGAGAAATTATCTAAGAACAAAATTAATAGCCATATATAATATTAGACAACATATCTATTATATCCTTTAAAAAATCCCTTGTCAATCAGTCAAAGCCCTTATAATAGCTTAGTATCATTAATTATTAAATGAAAATTACATTCTAAAGTTAGGGCTGCTTTTCTAGACATTAGCATCCTTGTTAGAAAGATTTCAAAGTATTCTATAACTGAAATAATCTCTAAATCAATCTCTAACCTCAAAGTAATTGTCTTATCATATCTATTTACCTCAATAGTCGACTGCTTAGCTGCATAATTGACCCGGTCATGGATATCAAAGGTGGCAAACTCTTTATTTCTAACTCTAGTATAGTGAACATCAGATTTATCAGCTATAATCAATGCTGCTGCAACTACATTAACTGGCTCTCCAAAGTTCTCATCATGATTGCCTATAGCACCAATAACCATTGCAATTTCCTCATAGCTCATTCCCATCTCCCTTAACAGATTCTCAGCAATTATAGCTGAATGTTGGTCATGGTCATGACGATTAATGACATTACCTACATCATGTATATAACCAGCAATCTTACCTAACTCTATTACTCTCTTTGAGTAGCCCAACTCTGCTAAAATATCACCTACCAACTTTGAAATTAGACCTGCATGTCTAAAGCCATGCTCAGTAAAGCCCATTGCCGAGAGGTGCTCATTAGCCTTTGAAATATATGCCTTAATTAAAGGATGCTTCTTGACCTCCTCTACTGTAATTAATCTCTCAACAGTTAGTTCACTCATAATACAATCCACTCCTCTATCTAATGAATTAGTTTTAGTTTAAGAATTAGACTCAAACTTAAACTCATAGTTAGATTTAAACTAAAGTTAATCTTAATTAGTATGGATTTATTCTCGGGAATCTGGAATCAGTCTGTTTTACTGATAACTGGTCCCTGACTCCTGATTCCTAAAGGTGTCACAATATCCCCATTAAATTACACTTTAGACTTGAATATCTATAAAGCTCCCCAATTTTGGGAGCTTATATTTGAACAACTATTAAATTTTATCTAACCAAGGAACATCTTAATCCCAAATAAGATTAATATAATCCCTCCAAGATACTCAGCATATTTCTCTACCAACATTAAATTCTTTATGTACTTTACTGTAACTATTGCAATCAGAGTAGAAACTGCTGCTACAAATCCAATTATCAGAGAATTATTAATTACCATATAAATAGAGTATTGATGTAGTACAGAAAAACCAATACCTAAAGCATCTATGCTGACACTGATACCTAAAAGAATATACTTCCAAAAGTCTAATCTATAATATACACAGGCTTCTTTGTTTTCTAAACCTTCTTTGATAAATAGTGTACCTATAATCAATATTATTATCCCACCTAAATAACCAGAGATATCAAAGAAATAATTACTGATAAAACTCCCTAAAACTCCTCCTATTAAAGCTAATAGAGCTTGAAAAAAACCAAAAGAGAATACTAGAGAAAACTTCTCCTGAGATTCAAGCTCCTTTCCACAGCCAATTCCTAAAGCTACACCAAAGGCATCCAATGATAGAGCCACTGCTAATAACAAGATACTTTTAATCATTTTTCTTCCTCCCCAATATTAATGAAAAATTTATCTATAATAAATAAAACGAGACCTTATGGTACGCCAAAGCGCACCAAAGGTCTCGTTAAACAGAATTACTGCCGATAAAGCCAGGCATAAATGCCACTATGTTGACTATATCTAATAAACTACTCCCCAATGGTAGCAAAATTTAAATTTAACGTGTTTTGCTAATATTATATATATCAGTTGTTTTTTTGTCAATTAAAAAGGAATAATCAATGTATTTAGAGGGGAGTTCTAAAAATATATCAGGCTCCTAAAACACCCTCTCAACCTTCACTACATTCTCTACAAATTATCTTCTTTCTACATTTTTCAACTCTATTTTTATGTTGAGTCTTCTTGCCACATTTATTACATTGGCCTTTATACTCATAATCACCACCAGCAAATTTAATAGCCTTTCCTTCAATCAAAGCATCTGCTATCTTAGCACGTGCCTCAATTAGTACTCTCTGAAATGTCGGGCGGGATACTTCCATCTGTTCTGAAGCCTCTTGTTGAGTCAACCCCAATTTATCCTTAAGCCTAATCGCTTCTATCTCCTCTATAGTCAAAACTACTTCTTCTAACTTACACTTTGGTACTCGAGCTGGATTGAATAGTTTAACTTCTGGTATATAACTTACTTGCCTCTTTTTAGTAGGTCTTACCATAGATATCAACTCCTTTTCATTTAACTTATTATACCATAGACCTCTTTAAGTTAAAATTTAATATTGGCAATTTTTCTAATAGTTCTAAATCTTCTTATAGAAACTTTTGATCTTCTACCTACTCTATAACAAAGAGCCTTTTACCATTAATGGTAAAAGGCTCTTTTAATTATACTGCAAAGAAATGTCGTCCGATTCTACCAATTACTTGGCGTGTATAAATCCAATAGGAGGTTACTTTAGCTGGATTATAATAGAATACAGCCCCTCCACTTGGATCCCATCCTTTTAAGGCTGCTTCTACAGCTTTACGCATACTTGGATCTGGATCTAACCAAAACTGGCCATCATGAACAGCTGTAAATGCCCACGGTTGGAAGATTACCCCTTTAATTGTATTAGGAAATCGCTCATCTAATACCCTATTGATTACAACTGAAGCAACAGCTACTTGTCCCTCAAAACTCTCTCCTCTAGCCTCAGAATAAACTGTTCTCAATAATAAATCCATCTCTTCTGCAGTTACATCTAATCGATCATTTGAATTACTAATATTCAAATTGTAATGGCTCTTTAATCTCTTAATAGTCTCATATCCTGCAAAACCATCAATTCTTAAATTATAGTTCTTTTGAAATTCAATTACAGCCCTTTCTGTAATAGGACCATAATAACCAGTAGGCTCAACATGAAAATATCCTTTACTTGCTAACATGCTCTGTAGTGCCTTAACATCCCTTCCTCGAGTACCGAAGTATAACATTCTATTGCCTAAAGCAGCTGCTTCCCCAACTGAAGTCATAAAAATCATCAAAGCTAATATCATCACAAAAGTAATTGTAAATTTATTTTTCATATTTTTCACCTCCAAAGTTTGATTAACGAATCTCATTATACAAATATATCTCTTATCATTCAAAGGTATTTATTGTAAAATTAATCACAGAAATATTATGGCCCTACTCAGTATAGCTTCTAATTAAAAATCAACGAATTTTTCTAACACTTAGTCGCTTATATCCCCTTAGCAACTTACTCTTTATATAGTCATCCAACTTTAGAGTGAAACAATAGAAAGATAGTGTGACACTTCGTGTCAGTGTGAGTGAGTAGTTTGAGTGTGTGTGAAGTGCCTTTTTATTGAATTTCACTCACACTCCCACACCAACTTAAACTTATAAAAAGTGTCCCAATATCCCCATTAAGTTTCATTTCAAATTGACACACCTATAAATAGAGTAATTCTTCTACTAACTCGGTATATCTCTAGCTGATTTTGTTCACTCTAATCTTTATATGAAAATTTCTGCATATAAAATTTATAAAAACAGATAATACTATATAAAAAGTTAATAATTTTAAAATTGCTAAATTTGATTATTTGTTAAAGGAGACTAAATATGATACTTTCTCTAATCATCAAAACTACTATAGCCTATTATTTATTACTATTTCTAACTAGAGTAATAGGAAGAAAGATAATTGCTCAAATGACCTTTTTTGACTTTGCAATTGGAGTTACTGTAGGAACAATTACAGGAAATATCGCACTAGGAACAAAAACTGATAGTCTATCTGCTTCTATAGTTTTAACAGTCTTTGCTTTATTAACTATTCTAACTGATTTTATTCATTTAAAAAGCCACCTATTTAGAAAATATGTAGGTTCTGAGCCTGTAGTTTTAATCAAAAATGGGAAAATAGTTTATGAAAACATGAGAAAAATCCGTTATACCATCAACGAATTAATGATGCAATTAAGAAAGAAGAATATTTTTGATATAGGAGATGTTGAGTTTGCCCTAGTAGAACTTGATGGCAAAGTTTCAGTTCAACCAAAATCACAAAAACAGGCTGTTACCCCACAGGATTTAAAGCTCTCTACATCCTATAAAGGTCTAACTAAAGACCTTGTGATTGATGGCAAAATCATGGATGAAAACTTAAAGGATGCAGGATTGGATAAAGATTGGCTAATAACGGAATTATCCCATAAGGAGGTAACTGATTACAAAGAAGTATTATATGCAGGTTTAGACACCACAGGTAACCTTTATGTCTCTTTAAAAAAAGAAAAAGATGAAAAAGATGGTCAATATGGATTAGAGTAAATATAACTGATATATTCGGAGGTGAAAGAATGTTTGACCGCTTAGGCACACGTTATATACTTGCAATTTGCTGGATTGTAGCTTTTATAATCTTATGGATTATATTACAGCTTTCATTGCCAGATAAACTTTTAACTGATAATTTAGTTAGTATTGAGAAGTCTATATCTGATGAAAATTGGCAGTTAACCAATAAAAGAATGAAAAAATTAGAAGAAAATTGGCATGATAATAGATTAGCAATACAGATTAGCAATGGTACAGCAGAGATCTATGAATTTGAAAGAGCCTTAGGACACTTAAGAACACTAGTCAAACATAAAGAAGATGATTCTCTTGAATACCTTGGGCTTTTAAAAGAGATTTCAAAAAATCTTACTGATGTCTTTCCAGGTCCTTAAAGGAGTGATATAATTGACTGATTTTCTTTCTTACTCAATTAGAGTTCTATTGGTTTATATCTTTACTTATTTTGGTACCAGAATGCTATCTAAGAAAGCTATTGCACAGATGACTGCTTATGAAATGGCAGGAGTCATAGTTTTAACAACTGTTGCTGCTGAACCTTTGGTAACTAAAGTTACTACCAAAGCTTTATTTGGAACTGGATTTCTTATCTTTCTAATATCATTAACAAGTAGATTAACCCTTATAGAGAAACTAACTCCTATTTTAGAACATAAACCAACAATATTGGTTAAGGATGGACAACTTGATATGAATGCCTTAAAAAAGATAGATTTGAGCCTAAATCAAATGAAAGGCTTATTAAGACAGAAAGGCTATGATAAAGTTTGCGATGTAGAATATGCTATATTGGAGCCTCAAGGAAATTTATCAGTTATTGCCAAATCACAAAAAAGACCACTACAGCCTAGTGATCTCAATATTAGTACTCAATATGAAGGTTTAACAGTCCCTTTAATTATGGATGGAGTAATTATAGATAGAAACCTGGAACACGTTAAACTAACTGAAACTTGGTTAATTGGAGAGCTAAGAAAACAGGGAATAACAGATTATAAGAATCAAATCAATCTAGCTGAACTAGATACCTCAGGAAATCTATCAATATCTAAGAATAATGGTTAAGCATTTCTGCCTTATTTGATTTAGGAATTTAAAATAAATCTTATATCCATATTACTTTAGATAAAAATATCATAAATAGTATAAACTATATGATAACATCAGATTTTAAACTTTTAAAAGGAGAGATAAAAATGAATAAAAAAGGAATAATTCTGATAACAATATTACTTATTGGAGTTTCTATCTTCTGCGGGTACTATAATGCAAAGTTAGCAGAAGCTAAAACACCATCATGGTTTTGGAGTCTATCCCCTACTACAAGACTAATGGTTAATACTGTTCATGCAGAAGCTAAAGGTGAACCCTATCTTGCTAAAGTTGCAGTAGCAGCAGTAATGATGAATCGGGTCAGAAGTCATAAGTTTCCTAATACCATTGCAGGTGTAATTTATCAGCCTTGGGCCTTTACTCCTGTAGCTCATGGACTTGTCTGGAGCCAAAGACCAACTGAAGATTCAATCAGAGCAACTCTTTCAGCTATAAGGGGGTGGGACCCTACATATGGCTGTCTCTACTTCTACAACCCTGCTACATCTACCTCTAGATGGATTTATTCTAGAAGAACAGTTCGCAAAATAGGTAAGCATATCTTTGCTAGATAAATAATGACTATAACTAGCCCTACTGATATATCAGTAGGGCTAGTTATTATTAAAGAGAGAATCTTTATTATCTAACCATCTTCTCTTAAACACCTATCTTCTTCTATCTCTATCATATAAATCACGATAACACAAATACCAATCCTTACAGTTATAACCTTGCTTCAACCTTTCTTCAGCCTCTTGAGCAGTTCGAGGTGGTGAAACAATTACTGGTTCTCCTGGTCGCCAGTTAGCTGGGGTAGCCACATTGTACTTATCTGCTGTCTGTAATGCTTTAATCATCCTTAATAATTCATTGGTATTTCTACCTACCTCTGGTGGATAATATACTATTGTTCTAATTATCTGCTCTGGATCAATGATAAAAACTGCTCTAACTGTACTAGTATCGCTAACACCTGGCTGAATCATACCATACTTATTAGCGACTTTGAATCCTAAATCAGCAATAATAGGAAAAGGTACCTTAACTCCAAATAAATCTTCAATACTCCTTATCCAAGCAATATGAGAATAGACACTATCAATACTTAAACCAATCAGTGATGTATTTAACTCTTGAAATCTATCATAATTTCTAGCAAATGAAACAAACTCAGTGGTACAGACTGGAGTAAAATCAGAAGGATGAGAGAACAACATTACCCATCCCCCTTTATAATCTGATAAAGAAATTTCTCCTTGAGTAGTTGGAGCAGTAAAATTTGGTGCTAGTTGATTTATTGTTGGTATTGTAGATTCTTTAGCTTCTACTTTCTTAAGACCTCCACCAGAATTAGATTTAAACCCTTCACCTGTTAAGAGATTAGCCATAGATTTCTCAACTCCTTTTAAAAATATCTATCTAAAACTTATTCAATTCAAAGGAACTTTATATCTAATCTATAGTTATAATGGATTATTAACTACCCAATAGTATCAATAGTAAAAAAGTACAACAATAGAGAGATATTACGACACTTTCGTGTCAGGAATCGGGAATCTGGAATCAGTCTGTTTTACTGATAACTGGTTCCTGATTCCTAAAAATGTCTCAATATCCCCATAAGGAAAAATTACTTATATTGAAATTGAATCATCAATATTACTAATCAAATAAGACAAATCCCTTCTTTAAAACAAAAACTTCCTAGTAACATTACTAGGAAGTTTTAATATTATAATTTAAATTTGGCTATCTCTGCTTGTAAAATTTGAGCAATATCAGCTAAATCTTGAGAAGACTCACTTACCTGCTGTGACATATCATTAATTTCTTTAGAACCACTTCTTACCTGTTCACTATTTACAGCTAAACTTTGAGTTGAATGTGCCACTTCCTCAATATAAGCTGATGTCTCTTGGATTGAAGTTTTGATTTGACCGAAAAATTGACCAGTCTCTTCAACAATATTCTTACCTGCTTCTGTCTTATTCTCCACCTGCTTAACTGAATTTAATCCATCCTTTGAACTCTTCTGAGTATTCTTAATCAAATTACTGATTTCATCAGTAGCTTTAGAAGTATCTTCTGCTAGACTTCTAATCTCATCTGCTACTACAGCAAAACCACGACCATGTTCTCCCGCTCTAGCAGCCTCAATAGCTGCATTTAATGCCAATAAATTGGTCTGTTCTGCTATGTTATTAATTAACTCTACAATCTTACCTATCTCTTGAGAGTTAGCGTCTAGGTTATTAATAATCTTGACAGTATTTTTTACCATCTGGTTGATCTCATTCATACTATTTATAGTATCTTCAACATTCTTATTCCCTAAATCTATCTTAGCATCAACATCTTGAATATGTCCAGCCACCTCTTGACTACCTGCAGAGATTTGTTGAACACTACTTGTTACTTCTCTAATACCATCATTATTGTTATCAATAGTTGCATTGGTCTCTTCAGCACTAGCAGATAGCTCTTGGCTATAGCTAGATATCCTCTCCACAATGTTTAATAATCCACCAAAGAACTCCTGTTGCTGTGCCGTTGTCTGATTAAAGGTCTCAGCTAACTCACCTAATTCATCACTACGTTCAATATTTATTCTAGTAGTAAAATCACCATCGGCAAGCAATTTAATACCTTCTGCGACTTGGATAATTGGTTGACTAAAGTTATCAGCCAACCACCAAGCTATTAAACTTGCTATAATACCAGCTATTAGAACCATTAATAAATTTTTATAGATAATACTCTTTAAAGGTCTAAAAGCTTCTACTGTAGGCTGCTGAGCCACTAAAGCCCATCCTAATCTATCTAAATACTGATATGCTCCTAGCATCTCTTTACCAAAAGAGTTCTGATAGATGCTATGACCATCTTTTCCAGATAAAGCCTTATCAACAGCTAATGTTCCTTTTCCACTCTTTCGAGCTAAAACTATATCTTCAAATTGCGGATGGGCAATTGCTATACCCTTATTATCAGTAAGAAAGACATAACCAGACTTGCCTAACTTTACTTCACCAACCATAGCTTGTAAGACTTGAAGGTTAATATCAGCTCCTAAGATGCCTATAATTTCTCCACCACTTCTGATTGGTACAGACATTGTAATACAAGGCTTTCCAGTACCTTTAGATATATAGGAATCTGAAATATAAGTTGAGCCTTTTATCGCACCTTTAAACCAATCCCTATGACTAAAATCCTCTCCTATATATTCAGTGTTCTGATTTAGACTGACCAATCTACCCTCTTCATCGCTAACGAAAAACATTTCAAAGATAGGGTTCTTATCTAAAAACTTTTTAAATATCTTCTGGTGCTCTTCTAATTCCATAGATTTAATTCCATCTAAACTCGCCATTAAGTCAACAACCTTGATCTTACCCTGAATCTTTTCACTAATCCGACTAGCCAATTGTTTAGCCAAGATATCATTTTGAGTAATAATTCCATGCTTAATCGCTTCTCTTTGATTAAGATAACTAAAAGTCCCATAAACCATAACTGGAATAATAGCCAATAATACCATAGCTAAGATCAACTTCTGCTTTAATTTCAAATTAAATAATATCATAATTCTCCTCCCCATATACTTATACCAAAATGGCTCTTATCTATATAGATATTATTTGATAGATTCTATAATTTAATATCATTTTCCTGCTTATTTATTATATCTATATAAACTGATAAAGATTTCATATTATAAACAAGTTAAAATCAAAAGAATATTAGATACAGATTAACACAGCGCCCTGAGGGAAACGACCTCTGTTGACTGAGGAAGTACTCTTGGGGTGATAAAAACAAATTAAAATAAAAGGTTATTTCAGATTTTAATCAGTGCCAAAAAAGTATTTTAAGAATTTAATTTCTTTTTTGTGTTCTATACACAGTAAATAAAGATAATAAAAATCATTTTAATTTTAAACTTTTCCTTGTTCTCTCAATAAATTATAAATTAATCTTTTTTAACTTTTAATTCAAATAAAAAAGTTAGTCTATGTGATAGACTAACAATATAAACTAACTCTTTTAATTCAAATCAGGATAAGTAACCTTGTCTAAAACTTTCATTTCAGTTACAGGCCAATAGACCCAGAATGCCTTACCACTAATATTCTTATAAGGAACATAACCTACAACCATCATATTTCTACTATCAGAACTATTGTTACGGTTATCTCCCATAGCAAAGACATGGTCTTTAGGTACATAGAAAGGACCAGCAGTACTACGAATTTCATACTCTTGTTTATCTTCATTATACATCCGATAAAGACGAGCTCTAATATAAGATTCATTAATATAATCTTCTTCAATCCTCTTATCATTAATATATAAAGACCCATCTTTAATCTCTAGCTTATCACCTGGAAGGCCCATCACTCTTTTAATATACTTTCTTTTAGGATCTCCTTTAGGCTTCAAGACAATTATATCACCTCTTTGAGGAGGTTCAAATCTATAAATAAACTTATTAACAAATAATCTCTCACCATCTGCCAAAGTAGGATCCATAGAATGTCCATGAACTACAAAGGATTGTGCTACAAAAGTTATAATAAAGAATGCTAAAACCCCGGCTATGAGCACAGACTCAATCAGTTCCTTAATCTCATCTTTAATAGCTAACATCATGCTCCTCCTATCTTATTCTCTATCTTCACTTAATCTTCTATTCTACCAACTGCCATCCTGCTGACCTTAATCTCTACTTCTGAAGCAATCTTTACACCTAACTCATCATCTTTAATTTCAGTAATCTCACCTTTAATTCCACCAATAGTAACTATCTTAGCCCCTATCTCTAAACTATCTAACATCTCTTGACGTTCTTGTTGCCTCTTCTTCTGTGGTTTGATAAATAAAAACCAAAAAAGAACTGTCATTACCACAAAGGGTAATAGACCACCTAAAATCTGCATCTAAACTCCTCCTTAAGTATCCAAGGACTATATAATCTAATTTAATATAACCCCATCAACTACCAAAATATTTTTATTTTCTTTATTTTATATTCAAGATTACAAGGTTAAAACCCTTTTATGAGAAATATCTTTTTTTAAGCAATATATCAAAAAATGTAACTAGTAACCAGCAAATAATCTTAAATAAAAATTATAGTCCTTAACCTTTAGACTTTAAATCTACAATAAAACTTTATGGATATAAAGCAACACCTTAGGAATCTGGAATCGGTTATCAGGAATCTGTAAAACATACTGATTCCAGGTTCCTGATTCATGACACGAAAGTGTCTGAATATCCTTCTATAACCCACTTTTAAGCTCCATTCCAAAATATAATGTCTATATTTACCAATTTAAACTTTTAACCCATATTTCTCATAAAATTCAGTACGATACTCTAAGAATCTATCCTCTGCAATAGCTTTTCTGATATTCTCCATCATATCCAATAAGAAGTGTAAATTATGATAAGTGGTCAATCTTACACCTAAGATTTCATTCTGCTTGATTAAGTGCCTAATATAAGCACGAGTATAGTTCTGACATACATAACAATCACAGTTTTGATCTAATGGACTAAAGTCCCTTTCATAAGTTGCATTACGTACAGTTACTCTTCCTTCACTAGTAAAGACCATCCCATTTCTAGCAACTCTAGTTGGGAATACACAATCAAACATATCTATCCCTCTCATTACACCTTCAAATAGATCAAAAGGAGTTCCTACTCCCATCAAATAGCGTGGCTTATTTTCAGGTAAGAAGTCAGGAGCATAATCTAGCACCTCAATCATCAACTCCTTAGGCTCACCTACACTTAAACCACCGATAGCATAACCAGGTAAGTCAAACTCGACAATCTGTTTAGCACTCTCTTCTCTTAAGTCCTTATACATCCCACCTTGCATAATCCCAAATAAAGCTTGATCATCACGAGTCTTAGCTTCAATACAACGTTCCAACCAGCGAGTGGTCATCTCTAAAGACTTCTTCACATAATCTCTATCAGCAGGATAGGGTGGACATTCATCAAAGGCCATCATAATATCTGCTCCTAAAGCTGTCTGAATCTCAATAGACTTTTCAGGGCTGATAAAATGTTTAGAACCATCGATATGGGACTTAAACTCTACTCCTTCTTCAGTAATATTATTCATATCACTTAAGCTAAAGACTTGAAATCCTCCACTATCTGTCAAAATTGGTCTATCCCAATTCATAAATTTATGTAATCCACCAGCCTCTGCTATCAAATCATGACCTGGCCTTAAATATAGATGATATGTATTACTTAAAATAATTTGAGAATTAATCTCCTTTAATTCCTCTGGAGTCATCGTCTTAACAGTAGCTTTAGTCCCTACTGGCATAAAGATAGGTGTTTCAATCTTGCCATGGGGAGTAGATAACTCTCCTAGTCTTGCTTTAGTATCCTTGCATTTTTTCTTTAATGTATATTTAAAAGACATCTTATTTCCTCCTATATTTAAATAAATAATGCAATAATCTTTACTTTTAAAAGTAAACCTTTAATTAGGTTAATTAAAAACTATTACGAGAAAGCTTATCAGCTTTTCACCCCAAGGGTACTTCTTTCAGGGCGTCTCGTGTTACTTTTAGCATTGCCCTAAAAGTAACCAAAAGGTCTAGAAAAAAATTAAAACTCGCTACGCAATCAAAATATTGATTATTATCATTGTTTTAAATTCTTTAATTAAGATTTTATTAAACTATAAATATTAGCTCAATTCTTGCTTCGCTCAAACAATAATTTTTTTCGGTTTTAAAAACTTAACTGTCAACTGTACACCGTACACTGTCAACTATAAAATCAACATCCCATCACCAAAACTATAGAATCTATACTTTTGCTCAACTGCCTGCTGATAGGCCTTCATTGTCAACTCTTGACCTGCAAAGGCACTGACTAGCATTACTAAAGTAGATTGGGGTAAATGAAAGTTGGTTATTAAAGCATCTACTGCTTTAAACTCATAACCTGGATAAATAAAGATATCAGTCCAGCCTTTAGCTGCTCTAATTTTACCATTTTCAGTAGCTACACTCTCCAAAGTTCTAGTAGAGGTTGTTCCTACAGAAAAAACTCTATTTCCTCTCTCTTTAGTATCATTGATTATCTTAGCAGTCTCTTCTGAGACCTCATAGTATTCAGAGTGCATATCATGCTCTTCTATAGTATCAACACTGACCGGTCTAAAGGTACCTAAGCCAACATGCAAGGTGATATCTACAATATTAACACCTTTATCTTCTATCTTAGCTAAAAGCTCATCAGTAAAATGCAATCCTGCCGTTGGAGCAGCAGCAGCTCCCTGTTTTTTAGCATAGACAGTCTGATACTTGTCACTCTTATCTAACTCCTTAGTTATGTATGGTGGCAAAGGCATCTCCCCTAGTTTATCTAACACTGCTTCAAAGGTCCCTTCATATTCAAATTTGATCACCCGTCCACCAAAGTCTGTTCTATCCTTAATCTCACCAACTAACTCTCCATTACCAAAAATAACTCTAGTCCCAAGCTTTAACTTACGCCCTGGGCGGACTAGAGCTTCCCATTCTCCTAATTCAACTTGAGTTAATAATAAAACCTCTACCCTAGCTCCTGTCTCTTTATGCCCAAATAAACGAGCTGGAATTACTTTAGTATTATTTCTCACCAAAGTATCTCCTGGCTCAAAATAATCTATAATCTCTTTAAATATCTTTCCCTCTATCTGCTCCTTGGCACGATTGATAACCATTAACCTTGATTCATCCCTTGGTTCCATCGGCTCTTGAGCAATTAGTTCTTCTGGTAGTTCAAAGTCAAAATCTTTAACCTTCATCTAATATTCCTCCAACCTCTTTAAATTATATTAATATATTTATATATGAACTTAAAATGAAATACTATAGGGGATATTGTGACACTTTTTTATTAAATAGTTAGGAGTTGGGTGGAACAGAATTAAATCATATTCTAAATTCATATGGCTATACTTAAAATTAATTCTAAAATAAAGTTACCACTTAACAATATCTATCCCTTGGTAATAATGCTTCAATATCTCTTGATAAGCATATCCATTTTCAGCCATCTGATATGCTCCCCATTGGCTCATCCCTACTCCATGGCCCCAGCCATGTCCAATAAATTGATATCTATCATCTTCTGTTGTTGTAAAACTATCCTCTACTCCTAAAGTTGCTAAGTCAAAGGTGAAGCTATTATCTAAATTGCTTAACCTTAAGGAGTTATTTCTATTAATAATAAAACGAGTACTCTTCAAGCCTAGCCAGAATCTAAAGGTAGAACTATCAACATCATAAATTCTATCATTGCTATCAAAAATTCTAATAAAGCTAGCTCTTCCTGAAGGTCCTACATCTTCTAAAGCTATCTTTTTTAGTCCAGTAAGAGAAACTCCCTTGGCTACTAATATCTTCTCTATCTCACCTTTAGAATATTCCTTCTGCCAACTATAATGGGGGGAGATATTATCAGGTGAACTGACACTTTGTAGATAGGGGGTATCACTACTCCAGATAGTTGCACCTTTAGCTGTCTGTCCTCCTGCTGTGGAATGATAGACAGCTGCAATCAACTGACCTTGATAAGTAGCCACCTCATTATGGGTCTTCTGTACTGCTGTTAATGTTCTGGGATGTTCAAAGCTATAACCTTTATAGGCTTGAGATCTAACAGTCGCTGATAAATTATATCCTTTACTTGCATGGGATTTCATATTCCTTAAGGCATAGGTTCTAGCTACAATTGCTTGAGCCTTTAAAGACTCCATCGGCCACTTAGCACTAATTTCACTACCTACTACACTGGCTAGATAATAATCAAAACCTAGATGATTAACCACTGTTAAACCTTTGGTATGATTTAAAATTTCTAAATAACCTCTATACTTTCTACCATTAACACTGATTAAACTGTTAGAGCCAACAGGATATACTAATACCTTATCCTCTTGGAAGATATTCTTCCCAAAATAGATTAAATCATTATTCTTCTTAATATTAAACCTATCTGATGAGATCAAATTAAACTCCACCCCATCATTTAATACCACCTTAACTCCATTATCTGCTCCAATTAATGCTGCTCCAACATCATCTAATATCCCTACTTTTACTGTGTCAATACTTGCATTACTAATAGATGTCATTGCAAACAATAAGACTAAGACGACTAATAGATTTAATTTTATTTTCATTTTATCCTGCCTCTCTGATTTAGTGATAAGTAACAGATGACGAATAGTCAGTTTTAAATAATAAATATTGTGATAATAAAAATTCATGATATTAGAACATTTTAATAAATGTGTGAGTGAGTTGTTTGGCACTGAAGTTTGCTCACACAGTCACTAATCACTCACACTTATATAAAAGGTCTAGCTTTACCTCTCTAAGCACAAATCATCTAAACAATTTCAGAAGCAATGACAATACTAAACTGACCAATACCCCTGTTGTTAGTGGAAAATAAAAGCTAAAGTTCTCCTTCTTAATATAGATATCCCCTGGTAAACGCCCAATTGGAAGACCTGATTTAATAAGTATTCCTACAATAATCAAAAGCACCCCTATCAAGATAATCTGTCCACCAAATAAATCTTTCATCTAACTTCCCACCTCGAGATTAAAATGCTTATAAGCTAAATCTGTTACCTTTCTTCCCCGTGGTGTCCTGTTTAAGTATCCAATCTGTAATAAATAAGGCTCGTAAACATCTTCAATGGTCTCCCGTTCTTCATTGATAGCAGCAGCTAAGGTTCCTAAGCCCACTGGTCCACCTTTAAATTTCTCGATAATCATCTTCAGCATCTTTCTATCGACTCTATCTAGACCTAATTTATCGACATTCAACCTATCTAAGGCATCATGAGCAATCTCTTCAGTGATAATCCCATCACCCTCAATCTGAGCAAAATCTCTAACCCTTTTCAAAAAACGATTGGCAATTCTGGGTGTGCCTCTAGAACGTAAAGCAATCTGCTTAGCTCCAGCCTTCTCAATTCCTACCTGTAAGACCTTAGCAGCTCTTAAAATAATCTGGGTCAATTCATCCTCAGTATAGAACTGTAGCCGATTAATCACTCCAAATCTATCACGTAATGGTGAAGTCAAGCTTCCTGCCTTAGTAGTAGCACCAATTAAGGTAAAGGGTGGTAAATCCAAACGAATAGAACGGGCTTGAGGACCTGTACCAATTACAATATCCAAAGCAAAATCCTCCATTGCAGGATATAAGGTCTCTTCTATCACCCGATTTAAACGGTGAATCTCATCTATAAAGAGAATATCATTTGGTTGTAACTTGGTTAAAACAGCTGCTAAATCGCCAGGTTTTTCGATAGCTGGACCTGAAGTTGTCTTAATATCAGCCCCCATCTCATTAGCAATAATATTTGCTAATGTAGTCTTTCCTAATCCTGGAGGTCCATATAATAGAACATGATCTAAAGAATCTCCCCGCTCTAAAGCTGCTTGAATAAATATCTTCAGATTCTTCTTTATCTCCTCTTGTCCGATATAATTGTCGAACTTATTAGGGCGTAAATTAAAGTCTATATCCTCTTGCTTCTTAGTTGCTGATACAAATCTATCTCTCATCTTCTCTTCCTCCTACCCTAGCTCAAATGAAGTAGAGCATTCTTGATAATATCTTCTACAACCATCTCTTTGTCCTCTCTAATTACCTTAGCTACTGCTTTAGTAGCATCACCTTGCTTGTAGCCTAAGCTGATTAATGCCTGAACAGCATCTTCCATTCTACTATCACCGCTAACCACATCTATAGAGTCATTATCTAATATATTATCAAGGTCTATCTTCTCTTGCAACTCTAAAATCAATCTCTTAGCAGTTTTATTACCAATACCCTTAATCTCTTTTAAAGTATTTATCTGATTATTAACGATAGCCAGCTTAAACTCTCTAGCTGGCATAGTAGATAAAATACTTAAAGCAACCTTTGGTCCTATCTTTGAGACATCTAGTAACTGCTCAAAAAGCTCTAGAGTCTCTACATTATTAAAACCATATAGCGATATATTATCTTCACGTACATAGTGATAGGTATGTAGTTCAACCTCTCCACCTATCTGTGGTAGACTCTGCTGTAGGCTACTTGGAATATAAACCTTATATCCTATTCCACTTACTTGAATAACTATGTATTCTATATTATTTCTGATTAATTTTCCCTGTAAATAAGCTATCATACATTCCCCTCCCTAACCCTTTAATTTCAATAACTTTTACTAAAATCCTGTTTAAAAAGAAAAAAACAGCCTAGTAATGACTGCTTATAATGGATATTTTTCTTTTTTGAAACTATCTAATATATTAAAATTTGATATGGGGTTAATAGTATAAATTTAAATTAACAGTAATACTGAAATACTTTCACTTTGGTAGTTAGAAGATATATCTAATACCAAAATTATTCTATTATCTCTATATGAAGACACATTTAAATCAAATTATATATATTTACTTATTCATTTATAATACTAACTAAACCCTCTAAAACAGTTAGTAGCTCTTCTTGATTTGCCACCTCTATCCCTTTAAGCAATTCCTTCTTATCCTTTTCCGATAGCTTCTTGACTGGAATATCCTTTCTTAATTCAACTAACTCTTTAGCTTCTAAACTATCCCCTTTATAAATTGCTACATATCCATCCTTGACACCTAAAAACAACTTATTCTTTATCTCTAACTGTTCTTTATCTTCACTATTATTCTCTTGAATCTCTGATTCTAAACTATCATCACCTGGTTTCTTCAATTCCTGCTCTTTATTCTCATTGTCTGTATCGTCTTCATTTAAAGCTTGATTATTATCTATTCTCTCTTTATCTTCATCCAGCTCTGAACTATCCTCATTTATACCATCTAAAATAGACTGATTATCACTATCTTCATTTAACCAAGAGAAGAAGTCATATGTATCTGATGTTGAATCTCCCATCTTAGTCTCTTCTTCTTTAGCTGATCTTTTCTGCTGATTCTTCACAAGATCTTCTTCATTGATTTCAATGATTATCTCATCTGATTTTATCTCAGTCTTCTTATCCTCCATCTTCTCCTTAGCAACCTCTAAAATTGATTCTAGCAATTGGTTCTCTTGCTTGGTATCTTTAGAAGGATGATTCAATCTCTCTAAAAGATATTTAAGCCCTTCACTTAACTTAATATTAGTAGCTGTCTGTAACTTCTGATTTATCCTCTTCTCTTCTTTTTTGACCAGCTCTAAGATAGTCAGATTTCTTCCAACCTCCTCTTCCACCTCTGAAACCTTAGCAACATCCTCTTGCTGTTGATAAAAGTCCTCCTCCACTAGTTCTTCTCTATTTTTTTCAGATTTTTTAATATTTATAGTTGTATCTAAAATTAGATAAGTTAGACCTGCAATCATCCCAATTATAATAGGAATTATCATCAACTTGTTTAGGTGCTTCAAATCAAATCCTCCTTTAGTATTACAGTGCTAAAGTTATTATCTCCAAAGAAGGATTTGATTATAATTAGTAAAGCAAGTAAATCAAGTTTTGTTGCTGATTAAGTAGTTATAATATTTAACAACTTTAATTAGAATAAGTTTTTCAATAATTTAGCATCTATCTCTCCAATTGAATCAACAATAATATCTGCTGTTGACAAATCTTGATTTCCTGAATTGATATTCTGAAAACCAATACATTTCATCATAGCAGCTTTGGCAGCCTTTACACCATTAGTTGAATCTTCGATCACAACACAACTATTAGGGTTAATATTCAATCTTCTAGATGCTTCTGTAAAGATATCAGGGGCAGGTTTACCTTTCTCAACTTCTTCTCCACTAATAATCAAATCAAAGAAATCATGTAGATTGAGCTTAGTGAGAATAATCTCAATTAAATTCTTAGGAGATGAAGAAGCTACTGCTATCTTTATCTTTCTACTTTTTAGCTTTTCTAGCAACTCTTTGATATATTCTACTATAGGTAACTCTTTAGCTTCTGACATGTATTGAAAGGCACTATCCTTATGTAACCTTGTTAAATCTTGAATCGTCTCTTCTAACTGATATTTAGCTGTCACCCTCTCCCACAATCCTTCCATCGTCATTCCCACAAATGACTCATGCTCTCTTTGGGAGATATCCAAGCCTAGTTCATCAAATAAATCTCTTTCTATTTCAAAATATATTGGCTCACTATCAATAATAACTCCATCCATATCAAAGATAACCGCTTTTAACTCAGCCATTTAATCGCCTCCTATAGCTATAATTATTTCAGTAAACTCCCTTTTAATATCATTACAGCTTGCCCACCTAAATAAACTCTATCTTGCTCTACCCTAACCTTGATAACTCCTCCACGTTTTGAGGCTTGATAAGCTAAGAATTCATCCTTATTCAACCTCTCTTGCCAAAAAGGACCCAAACAGCAATGTGCAGAACCAGTAACTGGATCTTCATTTACTCCAACTCCTGGGGCAAAGAATCTTGAAATAAAATCATACTCTTTAGAATCAGATTTGCTAGTTACAATAACACCTCTAGCTTTAAGATCTTTTAATGCTTTAAAATCAGGACTAATCCCTCTAAGAAGCTCTTCAGATTCAACCTCTATTAAATAATCAAGGCGATTTCTCCCAACATATTTAGGCTCTACTCCTAAAGAATTAATAATTATATTAGATGCTTCAGCTTTCTTCTCTGGCTCAGCTGGAAAATTCAGTTCTATCCACTCACCATTCTTTCTTGCTGTTAGTAAACCACTTCTTGTATAAAAATTTATCTCCTTATCCTCTTTTACCCTTTTAGTCTCCCATAACACATATGCACTAGCAAGAGTAGCATGACCACATAGCTCTTCTTCATGTTCTGGAGTAAACCAACGTAAATTATAACCATCACCTTCTTTATACAAAAATGCTGTCTCTGATAAGTTCATTTCAGCTGCTACATTCTGCATCCAACTATCTTCTTTTAATTTTGATAATAAGCAGACAGCTGCTGGATTACCTTTAAAAGCTTTAGCTGTAAACGCATCTACTTGATATATCTCCATTTTTTCTTCCTCCTTAAATATTCTTGATATTTATTTTTAATGAACTTCTTAACTCTTTTTTAGATGTCTATTTAAGAAACCATCAATCTCTTTTTTATCTTCATTATTAAAAGTATATTTAAACTTATTATTAAACTCCATCCCTAATAAACTTCCCTTTGTCTTAAACTCAATAAACTCATTGTCTTCTGACCATCGATAAGATGCTATACTTTTAAATTTCAAATTCACTCCAGAAATAATGATACCACTATCAGTAATCCCTTGCTTTACAGACTGATGGACTATACGTGATAAAGTCTGACTTCCTAACATTAGTCCTACTATAAACAAGATAATGCTTGGAATAATCATAGAAAGAATAAATTCTGTTAATGTTATTATTACTAATAATATTAGTAATAACTTCTGTCTTTTATCCACTAAAGTCTGCAACTCAAAAGTAATTTCTCCCTTATTCTTTTCATTAATCACTAATCTTATAATACCATAAATTGAAGTCAGGGTTGATAAGATCCCCGATATAATAACGATCCAATCGATTAACCTTAACTCATTATATCTGAAATATCCAAAATAAAAATCAAAAAATAGGATTAATCCAGTCAATAGACTAGCTAAAAAAATAATAGCTATGCTTAATTTATAAATATTATTTGTGTTTTTCATATATTCTGCCACCTCTAAACTCTCACAACGAAATAAGGTTAAGAACAAATTGGGCTACACCCACTCTTCTATAATTCAAAATTTAATTTTCATTCTAAAAAGTAATTACTAAACCATATTAACTAAGATTAAAAACTATTACGAGAAAGCTTATCAGCTTTTCACCCCAAGGGTACTTCTTTCAGGGCGTCTCGTGTTACTTTTGCACCCCAAGATTACTTCCTCGGAGAAGAACATTCCTCAGGGCGACATTGCCCCAAAAGTAACCAAACCTACGGGTTTTAAAATACGAAAACCCTTCGTGATAAATCCAGTCTAGAGAAAAATATACCTACGAGTTTTAAAAAACAAAAACTCTTCGTGGCACAACCAGCCCACTCACTACGCAATCATAATAGTAATTATTATCAATAATCAGTTTCTCTAATCAAGACTTGATTTAACTCTAAATTCTTGTTCAATTCTTACTTCGTTCAAACAATAATTTTTTCACTCTAAAAACAAAAGAAAAGTTATCCACAACCTCTAAAAAAGCATAATTTCCTTAATAAAAAAAACACTTAAGCACATCTTGTACTTAAGTGTTAAAAAATTATAATTCATCTTCAATTTCTGTCATTACATCATCAGGAATATTAAAGTTAGCATATACTTCTTGTATATCATCTTGATCTTCTAAAGCATCAATTAACCTCAATACCTTCTTAGCATCATTAGGATCAGTTATATCAATTACATTCTCTGGAACCATTGCTATATCTCCAGAATCAAACTTATATCCTGCTTCTTCCATAGCAGTTCTAACCTCTTTTAAATCTGATGGGTCAGTTATGATCTCTACACTATCTGCTTCGATAGTAATATCCTCTGCCCCAGATTCTAAAGCAGCCATCATAATCTCATCTTCATCAATCTCATTTTCACTACGATCGATGATTAATTGACCCTTTCTTTCAAACATCCAAGCTACACAACCACTCTCTCCTAAATTTCCACCATTCTTAGATAGAACATGTCTTACATCAGAAGCTGCACGATTACGGTTATCTGTCATGATTTCCATATATAAAGCAACTCCAGCTGGAGCATAACCCTCATATACGAACTCTTCATAATTGACCCCTTCTAAATCACCAGTTCCTCTTTTAATAGCTCGTTCAATATTATCTTTAGGCATATTAGCATCCTTAGCCTTTTGAACAGCTAAAGCTAAATCATTATTAGTTTCGAGATCACCACCACCATTTCTAGCAGCAACGGTAATCTTCTTAACTAACTTTGAGAACAACTTACCCCTTGCTTTATCCTCTTTCGCTTTCTTATGTTTAATATTGGCCCACTTAGAATGTCCAGCCATTTTAATACCTCCTTATCGATAAATACAATTCACCTAACTATTCTAACATAAATTTCTTAACTTTTCAATTTGACTTTAGATACTCTTAGTATTCTCGTGAATCTAGAATAAAATTTAACCATGACGTTATATAAAAAAAGCGACATTTAGGAGGTAGGTGGGTAGGGGTTAGGAAAACTCAACTACCTAACCACCCAACCCCTAACTATCTAATAAAAAAGTGTCCCAATATCCCCATTAGGTTTCATTTTGAATTCACATACATATAGTCTACTACTTTACTAACCCCTTTATAAATATCTCTTCATTATTACTTTCCGCTATAGCAATTACAACTTTACATTATTAACTGCCTTCTTATATGAGCCTAAGAGCTTGTACCAAGAGCTCTTATACCGTACTAACTCTAAAGCCTCCTTAACCCTACTATCAAGATAATGACCTTCAAAGTCTATAAAAAAGATATACTCGCCTAACATTCTCTTAGCAGGTCTAGACTCTATCTTAGTCAAGTTGATTCCTCTAATAGCAAATTCATGTAAGATATCATATAAGAATCCTGGATGATCTTCTACCACTGAACAGATAATTGAAGTCTTATCATTCTGGCTCTTTACCCCTTCTTGCTTAGACAAGACTACAAACCTGGTACAATTATCACGATTATCCTGTATCCCTTGAGCCAAAACCTCTAAATCATAATGATCAACTGCTCTACTATTTCCAATAGCTACCCAACTCTCATCCAAAGTTGTAAGCTGTTGGATTGCTTCAGAAGTGCTATTACTGATATGAGTTTCATAATTAATTAAATTTTCTTCCAAAAAAGCACGGCATTGTGCCAAAGCCTGAGGATGTGAGATAACATGTCTAATCTCAGCTAAATCCATCTTCTTCTTCGCTACTAAACTCTGCTCAATAACCACAACTACCTCACCAACAATATTCAGCTCAAACTCTGCCAATAAATCTAAAGTCAAAGTCACTCCACCCTGTATCGAATTCTCAATAGGAACAACTGCCCTGTCAATATCATCATTGACAACGCCCAATACCAAACTCTTAATATCATTATAAGGGATAAACTCTCCTACTTGATGCTCATATTCCCTAGCTGCTACTTCTGTAAAACTTCCCTGTGGTCCTAAAAATCCTAATCTACTCACTACTTTCACTCCTAATCTATAGCAATTTTTTAAAGATCAAATACAGGCTAAGGCCCTTTTTCCAATCTATGTTAACATAAAAAAGATTTACAACATAATATATAATAAATTAATTATAAGGAGGTTCCATTATGTTCAAATTGAAGAATAATGATGACTCTTCACAAGAGCCCGTTGATGATAATAAGACAAGTAATTATAACCCTTTTACATTATTTTTAATTTTAATCTTATTGATACTAGCTGATCCCAATGCCTACTCCTTAGATTTCTTAACAGATCTCCAAGATAAACTCCAACATATTTATGGAAAAAAGAGATAACCCCTCTAAAACCAATTACTTAGGTATTGGGGCTTGAACTTCAGAGACTAAAAACTATCGGGAACCCAATACCTTTAATATTAGACTCCTAAAATAAGTTATTAAAAAACTAAAATAATTCCATACATACAATTATTGAAAAAACAAAGCTACAGTTCCTGGTCCTGCATGACTTCCTACAGCAGCTCCAATATCTGTAATAATAATATCTTTAACCTTATACTCTTGCTTAAGCTTAGTTGCTAATTTATTAGCAAGTTCACTATTATCAGTATGCCCAATTCCAATTAACTTTTCTTCTAATAGCCCTGCTCTCTCTTTAAAGGTATCGAGTATATATTTAATACAGCGTTTCTCTCCTCGAATCTTAGCCAAAGGGACAAGCTTTCCTTCAGAATCCACCTCTGCCATAGGAATGATATTAAATAATAACTTATTGTTTCAATTATATAATCAAAGGCTGACTAGTACAAATATTAACTTATACTTTAATTTTATCAGATATAATTTAATATATTCTAGCAATTAACAACATGAATTTTATTGCTTAATGAGGATATTGGGATACTTTCGTGTCGGGAATCAGGAATCAGTTATAAACACTGATTCCAGATTACTAAAAGTATCTGAATATCTCTCTATTATATTATCATTACTCTTAAATCTTTAATTCTATGTACCAAATTAATTTTAATATATAACAAAACCTCCGCTAGATAGCGGAGGTTTTTAGATAATATTTAACAAATAAGTAGACCTGTAAGCCGGGTTCTGTACCCTCACGGGTGATGAACATCCATCTAGGATGACAGTTGCCTGCCACCTCAAGCGACCTAACCCGGAAAGATGAGCGAGCTACTCTTAACCTTTCCCTACTTGGTCTTGCTCCGGATGGGGTTTACCATGCGGACTCTGTCACCAGAACCCCGGTGCGCTCTTACCGCACCCTTTCACCCTTACCTGTGCCTTAAAGGCCATCGGCGGTTTGCTCTCTGTGGCACTTTCCCTCGAATTACTCCGGCTGGCCGTTAACCAGCATCCTGCTCTATGGAGCCCGGACTTTCCTCAAGTATAGCCCATTTTACCATACTTGCGATCATCCAGTCTACTTATTTAATTATCGTTTTAGATTATAACATCTTTAATTAAGATTGTCAATAAGAAGAATTATTTTTCATCTCCTTAGCGACAAGTTATATAATATCATTTAGTCTCTATGAAGTCAATAGTTTTATGAATACATTTTTTTACAAATGATGATTTTTTGATTTTGAAATAGAGCTTACTGGGTATATTGCGACACTATTACTTTTTAAAAAGTAGACAAAAATTCTTAGGTTTGGCCTAAGGGCGGTTTACTTTTAGCATTGCCCCAAAGGTAAAGAAACCTACGATTTTTTAAAAACTCTTCGTGGCAAAAGTAGCCCATTCACTTCACAATCAAAATAGTAAAAATTGACAAATTATTATCTTTCTAGTTAAGACTTATTTGCACTTTAAATTCCATCCCAATTTTTGCTCCATTCAAACAATAATTCTTTTCGTTTTTCAAGACCTTGACTATCAACTATACACTAAAGTAAAAATCATTCTGACCAATAAAGTATTCTGCCACAGTTTTCACAATAGACTATCTCCTCACTAGACTTTACCTCTTCTACTAGATTGACTGGCAATAACATTCTACACCCCATACAATAGCCATCATCAGCCACCTCTACCACTACTCTTCCTCTCTTTCTACGATATAAATCTTCATATTCTGAAACCACCTCATCCTCTAACTTATCAAATATCTCTTCTTTAGCTGAATTTACTCTATCTAACTCTTGATTTACTTTAGTAGTACCTTGTTGATAATCTTTCTCTAGCTTTAGTAACTTTTCTTGCTTACTCTCTAAATCTTCTTGTAAAGAAACTAGTTCATCTTCTTTTGCTTCTAATTCTAGCATTAGCTCTAATAACTTATCCTCTAGCTCTTCTTTAGTCTCTAATGTAGTATCTAATTTCTCCTGAAGCTTCTGCAACTCTTTAGGATTAGAGGTGGCACCACTATAAAGTTGTTCTTTATAATCTTTCTCTTTTCTCACTAAACGAGCATCCTTGAACTCTTCTTCTTTAATCTGATGCTTTAAATCTTCCAATTCCTTATTATGCTGATTCCAATCTCTCTCTATCCTAAGCACAGCCCCTTTTAAGAGATCAATCTCTTCAACAATAGATTCTTCCTCTAAACTCTTCTTTAATCCTTTATTCTCTTGATTTAACTTTTCTAATTGATATAACAGCTCTAAAGTAGCCATTCTTATCCCTCCCAATTTATAATAAAGATCAATCTCAATCTAAAAATATACTTTTAGATATAGAAAAAAGTAGGTCGCTAAAACGACCTACTCTTAAACTATTCTAACAGGGTTAGTATTAATTTGTGATTTTAAAATTTCTACATCTAAATTATTCTTATTAACCTCTTCTATTAAATATGATACTACAGCATCTCTCATAATCTGTTCAGTTTCATAATGACCAGCATCTATCAATGTTAATCCTTCTTCTAATACTAACTGAGCATCATGATATTTAACATCTCCAGTTACCAATAAATCTGCTCCTTTAAAAGAAGCAGTTTTAATAAAATCAGCCCCACTACCACTACAGATAGCAACCTTTTTAATCTCAGTATTATCTTCTCCTACAACCTTAAGACTAGCTATATCTAAAGTCTGTTTAACCACTTGAATATATTCTTTCAAAGAAGTACTCTCCTTTAAATACCCAACTCTACCTATCCCAAAAGCTTCCCCTCTATTATCGACAGGATAGATATCATAGGCAACCTCTTCATAAGGATGAGCCTTAATCATCTTATTAATAACTCTATTTAAAATCTTACTTTGTACAATAGTCTCTAAGCGATACTCTGTAACCTCACTCAACTCTCCTTTAGTACCTGTATAAGGACTAGTACCTGCTAGGGGTCTAAAACTACCAGTACCTTTTTGCTCAAAAAAGCAGTCACTGTAATTACCAATCCAACCTGCTCCTGCTTTTGCCATAGCTTCCTTGACCTTAGATACAGATTCCTTTGGTACAAAAACGACCACCTTCTTCAATCCTTCTGCTTGAGTAACCTTTAAAATCTCTGTATCTACTAGACCTAATTTCTTAGCTAATAAATCATTTAGTCCCCCTTGAGCTATATCATAATTTGTATGAGCTACATAAAAAGCAATATCATGCTTAATTGCTTTTTGAATCATCTTACCTAAAGGAGTATTGAATCTAATATTAGAGATTCCTTTAAAGATTACAGGATGATGAGCAATAATTAAGTCTACATCAGAGCTTATAGCCTCTTCTATTACCTCATCTGTTACATCTAAAGTAACCAAAACTCTACCTACATCTTGGTTATAATCACCAAGCTGTAACCCTATATTATCCCAATCATAGGCTAAGTGCTTAGGTGCTAAATCATTTATTAAATTAGTCACTTGTTGTAGTTTCACAGCCATCCTATAGCCTCCCTAATAAAAATCTATTAATTAGCTTACCTCTCCCTCTTTAACTCTATTTCTTCTAATCTTTTAATTTTCCTCTTTAAAATTTTAATTTTTTGATTATCTGGAGAACTTTCACCAATCTTATTGATTACCTTTTCCCATTCATCCTTCAATTTATTGAAATAATCTTCTAATAAATTATCATTCTTCTTGAGCAAAAGAGGGCCTATCTCTAAGATAAAATCATCATTTACTTCCATCTTGCCTGGCTGAGCTACAATAATCTGATAAAGCTTATCCTCCTCTTTAACTAAAGCTTCATCAACAATTTTGAAATTATTCCCTACCAGCCATTTCCGTAAAGATGATGAACCAGCCATCGGTTGTAAGACCAATCTCTCTAGACTCTGAGCCAAATCATAATCATCCTTTAAAATATCGATAATAGTTCTACTACCCATTCCCGCAATTACAACTTGATCAACCTCATCTTTGCTTAAAACCGATAATCCTGATCCCTGCCTAACCTCAACTCTATCTTCAACTCCAGCCTGCTGAACATGATTTAAAGCTGCCTCACAAGGCTGTTTATTATAATCACTTGCTATGATCTTAGCAGAGGTTGTAGTCTCTGCTATATGAATTGCTAAATAAGCATGATCAGTCCCTACATCAATTACTCTAGCTGGTAAGAGTAATAAATCTACTATTTTAGCTAACCTCGGTGATAGTCTCATAATTTACTCCTTGTATGTAATATATTCTTTATTCTACCTAAAGTTTACTATAATTATTAAAAAACCTTACTACAAATGTAGTAAGGTAAGAGTTTTTAAATTATTATATATCTTAAAAACTTAGCCACCTAATTTATCACCTATTAATCAATATATTGATAATAAAGGCAAAAACTTTTAAGACTTAATAATTTTTAATTCTAATATATGTAAACTCTTGTAAAAAAACAATGGCTCCCCGAGCAGGACTCGAACCTGCGACTCGATGGTTAACAGCCATCTGCTCTACCAACTGAGCTATCGGGGAACATCAACAATTAGAATTATATATCAAAGGTATCCAAAGTTCAACTTCCATTTAAAGTAAATAGACCTAATAATCTATATTTATTGACTAATATCTAATTATATCTTTTATTCTCTATCTATGTTAAATAATCTTTAAGTTTTTTACTTCTACTTGGGTGTCTTAGCTTTCTTAAGGCTTTAGCTTCAATTTGTCTAATTCTCTCTCTAGTAACCCCAAATTCCTTTCCTACTTCCTCTAGAGTACGAGAACGTCCATCCTCAATACCAAATCTCAATTCCAAGACCCTCTTTTCACGATCTGTTAAAGTATCTAAAACACCATCTAATTGCTCTTGCAATAACATAAATGATGCTGCTACAGATGGTTCTGGGGCATCCTCATCTTCAATGAAGTCACCTAAATAACTGTCCTCTTCTTCACCAATTGGAGTTTCTAAAGATACAGGCTCTTGAGCAATCTTCTTAATCTCACGTACCTTATCCTCAGTGATGTCCATCTCATTAGCAATCTCTTCTACAGTTGGCTCCCGGCCCAACTCTTGTACTAAGTGACGAGATACTCTAATCAATTTATTGATGGTCTCTACCATGTGTACAGGAACTCTAATTGTTCTAGCTTGATCGGCAATAGAACGAGTGATAGCCTGTCTAATCCACCAAGTAGCATAGGTACTGAACTTATATCCTTTTCTATAGTCAAACTTCTCTACAGCCTTAATCAAACCTAGATTACCCTCTTGGATTAAATCTAAGAATAACATCCCTCTACCAACATATTTTTTAGCGATACTTACTACCAATCTCAAGTTAGCAGCAGCTAATCTCTGCTTAGCATATTCTTCGCCTTCTTCCATCCTTTTAGCCAAATCTTTCTCTTCATCAGCAGTTAATAATGGAACCTTTCCTATCTCCTTAAGATACATCTTTACTGGATCATCTAATGATACTCCACTTGGAATACTTAGATCTAACTCTACCTCATCACTATCATCTTCATCTTCATCTATATTATCATTATCATCATCTTTAACCTCAATTCCCATTGAGGAGAAACTTTCATAAATCTCTTCAATTTGATCAGTCTCTAAATCTATTTCAGATAATGCATCCATTATCTCTTGATAACTTATTTCACCTTCTTTTTTACCTTTAGCAATTAAACTTCTTACTTTCTCTTGAATTGCACTTTTATCTACAGACATTAATTCCCCTCCCTTCTTAACAACTGTACCTCTTTCATTAGTTCCATTTGTCTAGTAAAATCTCCATTCTTTTGTGCATCCTTTATTTCTGCATTTAGCCTTTCTATTCTCATTTCTCTTTGATACCCCTTTATTGTTTCAATATAATCACTTATAGTCTTCTCAGTATCATCTAAAAAATCATTGTCTTTTATGGATAACTCCAACAATAAATTCTTAGCATTATTGTTGGTTATAGTCTGTAAAACTTGATTAATCTCTAAAGATTTATGTTCTTGATAAAATTCAAAAATTCTAGCAAATAACTCCTTATGTTCTTCTTTAGCTAAAGCATCAATTTCTAATTGAGACTTTAAGCTGTTAATAAGATTAGGGTTTTTAAAGATAATACTTAATAACTCCTTGATAGCTTTTAAGTATTTGATTAATTTAGGATCATTTAAAGCATCTGCTAATTCAGTCTCGTTATTTATATTATTCCTATAATTACTCTTTCTATCCTGAGCCCTCATCTTAAATTTATATTTATCTATCTCTTTTCTTAGTACACCTTCACTTGTTCTTAATCTTTCAGAAATTTTCTTACAATATTCATCTAATTCAACCTTATTTTTAACCTTTGCTAAAACAGGTATAATGCCTTTGACTGCTGTTATCTTATCATCAACATTCTCTAATCTTCTTCCTTTTAAAATATTACTAATTTTAAAATCTATTAAGGTTTCTGACTGAGCTTGACTTTGACTAAACCCTTCTTTTCCTTCAGTTCTAATAAATTCGTCAGGATCTAAATCTTTTGGTAATATAATCACTTTTACCTCTAATCCTTCTTCTTTTAAAATATCTAGACCCCTCAAAGTAGCTTTAGCTCCCGCAGTATCTGAATCATAAGCTATATAAGCTGTATTAGCATATCTCTTTAATAATTTAGCTTGCTCACTGGTCAGTGAAGTACCTAAAGAGGCTACCACATTCTTGATTCCATATTGGTATGCTGTAATCACATCAGTATAACCTTCTACTATAATCGCTTCATTACTCTGTTGTATGAATTTTTTAGCAAGATTGAGTCCATATAGATTTTTACTCTTATCAAAAATCAGTGTATCGGGAGAATTTAAATACTTAGGCTGATTAATATTCTCTATGATTCTACCACCAAATCCGATAACTTGTCCTTGGTGATTGCAGATAGTAAAGATAACACGATTACGAAAACGATCGTAATAGCCAGTGTTATTTTTCCTTGCTAAAATCAAACCAGATTCTAATAATAATTGATCAGAATATCCCTTGTTCTTTAAAAATCTATACAGAGCCTCCCAGCGGTCAGGAGCAAATCCTAACTGAAACTCTTTAACAATATCCTTCCCAAAACCACGTTGATTTAAATATTCCTTGCCTTTATTTCCTATATCAGAGCTTGTCAAAAGATAATTATAAAAACGGGTGGCCAATTCATGTATATGCAATAATTTCTTCTTCTTATCATATCTTTTCTTAGCTTGAGGATTGGCTTTATGTTCAGGTAAACTCAGTCCAGCTCTACCAGCTAAAGATTTAACTGCTTCTCTAAAATCAATCCCTTCTACACCCATTATAAAGTTAAAGATATCCCCTCCAGCTCCACAACCAAAGCAATAATACAACTGTTGCTCAGGGTTTACAAAGAAAGAAGGAGTATTTTCATCATGAAAAGGACATAACCCTTTATAACTCTTTCCTGAATGTTCCAATCTAGTATAATCAGATATAATATCGATTATGTCATTATTAAAACGAACCTGTTCTATGAAATCCTCACTATAAGCAAAACTCAACTCTTTTCACCCTCTAGCTTAAATGATATCTTCTAATTTCATGTAGCATATAACTTGATAAAGCAGTTACTCTAAACTACTTATTCTATAGTTATATTAAACCCATAAATAAATTAAACTTAGCACTGAACATAATTCCCCTAACTTGTCCATAATAGAGAATCCTGTGTAATAATAGTTCTACATTTATTATGAAGATTATACTAAACATAGAGTCTAATGATAATCAGAAAAGCTATTTCTTCTATCCCATTTGAGTTATTAATTCAATTAAATTAACTTTAAACCTCTCTCTATCCTCTTTAGAGTATTTACTCTGCTTTGAGATATACTTTCCTTGTCGTCTTAGTTTGGTAGCTAAATGCCTTTTAGCTAATAGATAATTTATCTTATTTTTAGTAAAGACTCTGCCATTAAAAGAGAGTGCAGAGGCTCTCTTAGCTAAAATTAAAGAAGCTAAACCATAATCATTAGTTATAACTATATCTCCAGGTTTGACTCGATTAACTATCTTCATATCCACTTCTTGATAGTTACTATCAACAGTTATATATTCAACATCTTCCCTATTAACTGTCCAGTGAGCAGTGCTTATAAAAATTATTACTTTAACCTTATACCTTTCTGAAACTCCAGAAATAGTCTCTTTGACTGGACATGCATCTCCATCAACTAAAATTTTCATCCTATACTCCTCATAATTATACTTGACAGCAATTACAACTTTTCGACAGTAAAGCACAAATCCCTTCTTTATAATTAAAAAAAGTATAAATTAATAAGACTTAACAAAAGAAGAATCTTAGCTAGCAAATATTCTATTAAGATACTTATTGATGATTTGATAAAAATCTATGATTGAATAATAATTATATTAGAGTTCTTAAATTAACAACCCTTATTATTCCAAAAAAAATATTATTTATTCTATTAATTTTAGACTATCAAAATAAGATTAGATAATAAGAATCTATATTTATATTATTTAATCAATCTGGCAATTCTTTGCCCCAGTATTTTAGCTCTTTTCTGCCCTTCCAAATCATCTTTAGCATTACGCTGACTACAAGCACCTTGGTGTCCCATATCTGTATCTTCAGATCCATCACCTACTATCATCATACCTTGAATCATCATCATATCATGTAAAGCATTAACTGTGGTCTCTTGTCCTCCATATCTAGAAGCACCTACAGTGATCGTACCTCCTATTGTATTGAACAAAGACTTTTCACTTCTTAAAGCTCTAGTCATATCCCAAAATGCTTTTAATTGAGCTGTAACTGTTCCAAAATAGACAGGACTTCCTAAGATAACCCCATCTGCCTCTGCTAATAATTCATAATATTCTTCTAATGAAGTTCCTTTATAACAAACCTTACTACAAGGGCTTGAACATTGTACACAAAAAGGTTCCTTTAACTCCTTTAAGGCATCTCTAACATGAATTAATTCCGTCTCTACACCTTCGTTTTGAGCAGCCTCTAAGGCCTTAGTCAATAAAAAAGCAGTATTTCCATTTCTATTTGGACTTCCATTAACTGCCAAGAGCTTCATCATATCCCACCCTCTCCGTTATAATATTCTATGTTATATTACAATAAAAACTTTAAAACTCCTTTAATTTTTAGAGTTAAAATTTTATAAAAGATCAAAAAACTTAACTTCTATGTATAGAATAAAAAAATTTAAAGCTCTATAATAAAGGGATTGACCTTTACTCTACTATCAATAAAAAGGTGGTATAATATAGAGATATTACGACACTTTTTACAATTAAAAATTAAGAGTTAAAAGTTAAGAATTAAAAGATTTTAAAGCTTTTTAAACTGAAGAAAATTAATGTTTGAGCGGAGCAAGTATTCTAAAAAAATAATAGTTCATAAAATAATCTTTGAAGTAGGACTCTTAGCTATCTTATTTTCAATTAATGTTGATTGTGTAGCGAGTTTAATTTTCTTCTTGATTTTTTGGTTACTTTTTCATCAAGGAAAAACGTAACCCGCCCTTAGGCGGAACCTAAGAATTTTGTCTACTTTTTAAAAAGTAAAAGTGTCGCTATATACCCATAAAGTTATAATATCTATATTAGAATTCATCTAATTGCTTCCCTTTTTAAGATTATAACAATAATCATCCACTCTTCACCAAAACTAATATACAAAAAGAAATTTCGCTCTAAAATTTAGAACGAAATCTAATAATATCTTATAAAAAAACTGCCTTATCTTTTATCTTTAATTAGAACTAGTTAATTTGATAGTATAGATTAGCTATAAGAAAGAACTATGTATTATATAAAAGTATTAAATCGATCAAATAATCATCAACTAAAAGTTAGCAACTTCTTTTTCTAAATAGATGTTATTAGTGACTCTATGTTCTAATTTAATATGTCTAACCTTATTAGTTGAACTATTCATTACTATAGAATGAGTCTCTACCCAGTTATGATAATGTTGAACACCCTTTAATAATTCACCATTGGTTATTCCTGTTGCTGAAAAGATAACCTCTTCTCCTGATACTAACTGGTCAAGGGTAAATATCTGATTTATATTAGTAATTCCCAACTGCTTAGCCTCTTCAACCTCTTTATCATTATGAAAGATTAATTGACCTTGCATATCTCCACCTAAACATTTTAGGGCTGCTGCTGTTAATACTCCTTCTGGTGCTCCACCAATTCCATATAACAAATCACCTTCCTGATTAGCTAACCCTACTGCAACTCCTGCTACTACATCAGCTGCATTAATCAATTTAACTTTAGCACCGACTCCCCTAATCTCTTTAATCATCTCCTGATGGCGCGGTCTATCTAAGATAATTACCTTAATATCAGAGATCCTTTTACCCTTTGCCTCAGCTACAGCCTTGATATTCTCTGTAATACTGGCTTCTAAATTAATAACTCCTCTAGCCTCAGGACCAACTGCTATCTTCTTCATATACATATCAGGGGCACTGAGTATTTTCCCCTTTTTAGCAATTGCCACTACTGCTAGTGCATTAGGCAAATCATTAGCTACTAAATTAGTTCCTTCTACTGGATCAACTGCTATATCTATCTCACAACCTACTCCCAGCCCTAGCTTCTCTCCTGTGTATAACATCGGGGCTTTATCTTTCTTACCTTCTCCAATTACCACCTTACCTCTAATCTTCATCTTATTAAACTCTGCTCTCATAGCATCTACAGCCGCCTGATCAACTAAAATTTTATCTCCCTTTCCAATCAAAGGGCTAACTGCCAAAGCTGCTGCTTCTGTCACCTTTACAATCTCTAGTTCTAATTCTCTTCTCACTATTATCCTCCTCTTATAATAAGTAATTATAATTCAAAATCAACATATATCTAAATTATTATATACTTATTATACTAATTCTTTATAAAAAGTGCAACACTTTTATTTAAAAAGTACAACATAAATATTTTTAAAGGGAATTATATGATATAATAATAAAGAAAAAAAGCCCCAAACATCAAAGTTTAGGACTTAAATATATAAGTTCAAATTAAAACTTTTATTTAATTTTATTTAAAATCTCATCAGCTATGTCTTCAATAGCTTTATTGGTGATATCAATGACCCTAGCCTCTATCTTCTTCATAATCTTTTTAGCATACGTTAGCTCTTCTTTTATTCTGTCCATACTGACATAATCTCCACCTTGATTAAAAGCCATTAACTTAATTCTATTCTCTCTAATTTTTTGTAGGCATTGTGGGTCTATAGTTAAGCCTATTATCTTGTTACTATCTATTTCATATAGCTCCTTAGGTGGAATAACCTCAGGAGATAAAGAAACTGTAGCCACATTATAATTCTGCTGAGATAAATATATACTCAAAGGAGTTTTAGAGGTTCTAGAAACACCAACCAAGACTAGATCTGCTTCTTTTAATTTATTTAAATTTCTGCCATCATCACACCTTAAGCTAAAATCAATACAAGAAATCTTTTCAAAAATCTCATAATCAATATTATAGCTTAATCCCACCTCTAATTGGGGTTGTTGATCCAATGCTTGAGAAAAACTGTTGATCATTGGACCCAATATATCTATTATTGGCAAGCCTAAACGGTTGGCTTCACTCTCCAGATAAGCAGATAATTCTGGTAAAACAATGGTATAAGCTAATAGTATATTATCAACTTGCATTGCTTCATCTATAATTGATGCTAATTTATCAATATCTGATATATCAGAAAACTTCTTTATCTTGATTCTATCATTATCAAATTGAATCGCTACAGAATTGAGTATAGTTTCAGCTGTTTTCCCAGTAAAATCTGATATAGCAAATACAGTCAACTCATTTTCACTTATATTATTATTTGACAAGTCAATTTCCCTCCTATATTTGCAACTTACAATCAACAAAAATTCTGGCAATAGTAGTCTTACTGACCCGCCCAATCACCTTAAACTTATCTTCTATAACTTCACCTGCTTGATCAGTCAACTGCTCTACTACTGGCAAACTATCAACCTCATAGTCTACTATCTTTTTAGCAGCTTCAAAAACAGTATCCTCATCTTTTACAGTAAAAAGATGAGGCATTCTAGTCATTACCACACTGACTGGCATCTGATTTATATCGGTCTCTCCTATTGTCATCTTTAATAGATCTTTTCTAGATAATACACCTACTAAGATCTCATCATCATCTATTACAAACAAGGAACCTACATCTTCCAAAAATAGCTTTACTATTGCATCATAGACTGAAGTTCTCTTTTTAACAACAACAGCTACCGATTTAACTTCTTTTACTTTCTTACCATATATCTCTTCTAAATTATTTAAATATCCACTTCCCTCTGAATATGTATAACCAACTTTGGGTTTCGCTTCTAATAGACTGGCCATAGTCAATACAGATAAATCAGCCCTTAAAGCACCACGGGTTAGGTTTAATTTATTTGCTATCTCTTTACTAGTAATGGGTTCGTTATTTTTTACTATTTCAATTATTCTCTTCTGTCTTTCACTTAGGTTAATCTCAATCACCCCTAATATCAGATTATACAGTGTATTAAATTACTTACACATATAATTATTTCACCTTATATATAAATATATCCTGCACTTTTAGAGTAATTAATCTGATAGTTACTAGATAAAATCAAATATATCTCTATTTTAAACTTTAACTTTATCCTACAAAATCAAAAATTTCCTCTTTATTATATTCCTTAGCTATTATCTTTGGAGTCTTTCCATTTTTATCTTCCATCTTAGGGTCTGCACCAAATTCAATTAGTGTACTAGTTACATCTTGATTATTATTCTCTATTGAATACATTAAAGCTGTACGCCCTACATTCTCAGAAGCATTAACCTCTGCTCCTGCCTTAATTAGAGTATCTATAATTTCAACATCCTTATTATATCTTGAGGCATACATTAAAGGAGTTCTTCCCAGTTCACACTTAACATTAACATCTGCTCCTGCATCAATAAGTAGTTTAATTACTTCTAAGCTCTCTTTATGCCAGATAGCAAAAATTAAAGCAGTAGATCCAGCTCTATTTTTAGCATTTACCTCAGCTCCAGCTTCAAGCAACTCTTCAATTACCTCTATCTCAGCATTATTTAAAATAGCTTCCATCAATGGTGTATCTCCATACTTATTTCTTTTATTGATATCTTCCAATAGATCTGTAGAAACGCTAGTTGTCATACTAAATCCCCCTTAAGATATATAATTTATTCTATTTTTTTACATTTATCTTCTATATAATATTATAACACATTTATTTAATAGTGCAACACATTATTGAAAATTAATCTAATTACTTTGATTAAAAGTACAAATTGAACCTTATATATAGTTCTTCTTATTTATATACTCACTAATGAAAGTAATTATGCCACAAATATAAAAATAATTTTGAAAATAAGAGTTGATTATATAATATGATTTAAATATGACGTTACATAGAGATATTGCGACACTTTCGTGTCAGGAATCGGGAATCTGGAATCAGTGTGTTTTGCTGATAACTGGTTCCTGACTCCTGATTCCTAAAAGTATCGCAATATACCCATAATATCTAATTCTCACATATCTATAAAAAAAGAGCTACCCAGTTAAATACTAAGTAACTCTTATTATCCTTATTTTATTCAATATCTATACAGATAAGATGAAAAGTAATTAGACCCTATCATTAATTAATCGATTACAACCTTAGTTAAATCAGCAATCTTAACTAATAAATTAGAGATTGAATTTAATAATCCCAATCTATTCTCTTTAATTTCCTCATCTTTTGCCATTACCATTACAGAATCGAAGAAGTTATCGATTGCTTCCTTTAACTTAGCAACCTCTGTTAACGCTTCTACATAAGCACGCTCAGCAACTAAACTATCAATCTTATCCTTAGCATCTTGATAAGCTGAATATAGCTCTCTTTCACTATTATCTTCAAATAACTCAGGGTTAATTTCTGTATTATCACTCTTACTTGCTAAGTTAGCAACACGATTAAAGGCTGTAATTAACTCTTCAAAGCCTTCATCTTCTCTATACTCCATCAAAGCAGTAGCTCTAATTAAGGTATCGTTGATATTAGTAAAGTTGCTTGCTAAGATAGCCTCACTAACATCATATCTAACCTCTGCCTCCTCTAATAGATTCTCTAGTCTTAGCTTAAAGAAGTCCAATACTTCTGCTTTTACTTCTGCCTCATTTCTTTGTAACTTATCTTGCTTCTTAAGAGTAGCTAAGGATTGCTCGATTAGATAATCTAAGTCTAATTCCAACCCTGTATCAACGATAATCTTAACAACTCCTTGAGCCTGACGGCGTAAAGCATAAGGATCTTGAGAACCTGTTGGTATAATTCCCACACTGAAAAATCCAAGGATACTATCAATCTTATCAGCAATACTTACTATAATCCCTGCTTCAGTACTTGGCAAGATATCCTCAGCATAACGTGGTAAGTAATGTTCAAAGATAGCACTTGCTACCTCTTCACCTTCTCCATCATTTAAGGCATAATAGCTTCCCATCACACCTTGTAATTTGGAGAATTCATCAACCATACCTGTTACTAAATCGGCTTTAGATAATTTAGCAGCTCTTTTAGCTTGCTCTACCTTGTCTGCTGATAATCCTAATTTAGTAGCAAATTCACCAGATAACTTGACTATTCTATCTACCTTCTCATAGATAGTACCTAAATCCTCTTGGAAGATAACATTCTTTAGCTTATCTACCTTAGTGGCTAAAGTCTCCTCTTGATCTTCTTCATAGAAGAAGATCGCATCAGATAGGCGCGCTTGTAATACCTTCTCATTTCCTGCTCTAACTATATCAAGATACTCTTCATTACCATTTCTGACAGTAATAAATAGATTTAGAAGATTTCCTTTCTTATCTTCAACTGGGAAGTATCTTTGATGCTCTCTCATAGAAGTAATTAGTACTTCAGAAGGTAGTTCTAAGAAGTGCTCAGAGAAGCTACCACATAAAGCAGTTGGATACTCAACTAAGAAGTTAACCTCTGTTAATAGATCTTCATCTATCTTTACAACTACATCTTTCTTTTGAGCAATGGCTTGAATCTGCTCTACTATCATCTCTCTACGCCGATTATGGTCTACAATTACAAACTCTTTCTCTAACTTAGCAAAGTACTCAGCTGGACTATCAATTTCTACCTTACCTTCACTTAAGAATCTATGACCTTTACTCCAATTGCTAGCTTGAACACCTGCTATAGAAAACTCTACTCTATCCTCTCCATAAAGACTTAGAATCCATTTAATCGGTCGAACAAATCTCATATCTTCACTAGCCCAACGCATAGATTTAGGGAAGTTTAATTTATTGATAATCTCTGTTAATAATTTTGATAATAACTTGTCAGTAGCTTGTCCTAACTCTTTTGTACAAGCATAGACATACTCATCTCTAACATCTAATTCTTCTGGAGTAATTCCTTGTCCACGTGCAAAGCCTGCTCCCGCTTTACTAGGCTTACCCTCTTCATCAAAGGCGATTCTAACAGCAGGACCTCTAACTTCTTTCTCTAAATCACTCTGTTTTTCTGCTACATCTTTAATCAGTAAGACCAACCTTCTTGGTGTACCAGTAGCTTCTACTTCTCCAATCTCAATCCGATTATTAGCAAATATCTCTTTAGACAATTTAATTAATTGTTTGAAAGTATAATCCATAAAACCCGCTGGAATCTCTTCTGTTCCAAGTTCTAATAATAAATCCTTACTCATTATCTTTACCCTCCTTTAACAACGGATAACCCAACTCTTCTCTCTGCTTAACATAATTCTCAGCACATTTTTTGGCCAAAGTACGTACTCTAGCGATATAACTAGTCCTCTCAGTAACAGAGACCGCACCTCTAGCATCTAACATATTGAAGGTATGTGAGCACTTCAATACATAATCAAAAGTCGGTAAGACTAGACCTTCATCAGCAATTCTAGTCGCTTCTTTTTCGTATAGATTAAATAATGTCAATAATGTATCTACATCAGCAATCTCAAAGTTATAAGTAGAGTGTTCTACCTCACCTTGATGATGGACATCTCCATACTTAATTCCTTCCACCCACTGAATATCAAAGACACTATCCACCTCTTGCAGATAGATAGCAAGACGCTCTAAACCATAAGTAATCTCTACAGATACAGGCTTACACTCAAGACCTCCTACCTGTTGAAAATATGTAAACTGGGTAATCTCCATACCATCTAACCAGACTTCCCAACCAAGCCCCCAAGCTCCTGTAGTTGGGTTCTCCCAATTATCCTCTACAAATCTAATATCATGCATCTTAGGATCTACACCTAACGCTTCTAAACTCTTTAAATAAATCTCTTGAATATTATCAGGAGATGGTTTCATAATCACCTGATACTGATAATAATGCTGTAAGCGGTTAGGATTCTCACCATAGCGACCATCTGCAGGTCTTCGGCAAGGCTCCACATAAGCTACATTCCATGGTTCTGGTCCTAAAGACCTTAAGAATGTAGATGGATTCATCGTACCAGCACCAACCTCAACATCATAAGGCTGTCTGACAATACATTTTTGTTCAGACCAGAATTGATTTAAGGTATTGATCATATCTTGAAAATTCATAAAAAATCCCCCTTTTTTGATTCAATTAATAGTTAAAATTTAAAAGTTAATAGTTATAATCTATTCTCAACAACCTTTTTATCTTTTTTTATTTTATTACTTAACTATTAACTATAAATTATGTACTGTAAACTAAAAAACCCCCTCCCTAATAGTAATTTCTACTATCAGGGACGAGGTTACCCGCGGTTCCACCCTGTTTAATCCTTTTTAGCAGGATTCACTTTATTATCAGTTACTCCCAAGCGCCCTTCATCAGATTGCTATGCTAGGCTTCCACCATCCCTAGCTCTCTTGAATAGCAAATTCTAACTACTCCTCTTGTTCTTTGTAACTAACTTCATCTATTTTTCCTTAAATATATCAGAATTCATTTGAATTGTCAATATCATTCTCAGCCCTATCTGCTAGTCTATTAAGCCTCTCAACTTCTATAGTACATTTACTAGCCAAGGCTACTATTCCTGCTAAAACTGTCAGATAAGGTGCAATTACAGTCCCTACTACACCTGCTGTTACTGGGATATCTACTAATACCCTATCATCTTTTTTTACTCTAATTCTTGTAACATTACCCTTTCTAATCAAATCTTTAACCCTGCCAATAACCTGCTGACCTCTTACTTGAAACTCTTCTTTAGTATATTTCTGTTTTTCCTCTTTTTCTAACTTAATAATTGCTTCTAAGACATCACCATCAACAGACCTCAAAGTCTCTACAGCCTGCTCATAATCAACCCCTGTTCTCTCCCTAATCACATCTACCTTCTCTAACTCTTCTGTTATCATAGTTCTCCTCCTTAATTAAACTCTTTTAAACTTTCTATAAAAGAGATAGACTTTAATTTTTTATGAATTAAAGATTGAATATAATAAGGTATAATCTCAGCCAATTCCTTTCTTGCATACTCAGGTAGCTTCATCTGTAACAACTTCTTATAGTCCAATTCCAGGATCTTCTTCATATACTGCACTGTTCCCATACTTATCTTTTTAGCCCAATTAAAAGAACAAGTACAGACCAGTCCTCCAGCCTCACCATTAAATCTAATATTCTTAGTTAATTTATTCCCACATTCTACACAACTATCTAAATAAGGCTCATAACCCAATAGTTTAAGTAATTTTAATTCAAAGACCCTAATAATCAATTCTAGTTCATCTAAACTATCTATTAGTCTTAATGTTAATAATAAGAGACCAAAGACCCATTGATTCTCTTCATAGTCTGTAGTCAACTCATCAACTACCTCTACTACATAAGAAGCATAAGCCATCTTATCTAAATCTCCTCTTATCTTAGTAAAAGACTCCTTTATATCACATTGACTTAATTTACCCAAATCAGATTTGCCTTGATAAACTAAAACATTATTATATACAAAAGGCTGTAATCCAGCAGATAGAGTACTCTTGGTCTTACGTACACCCTTTGCTACTATCTTAATCTTCCCTTTTTCTCTACTATAAAGAGAAATAATCTTATCAGCTTCCTTAAACTCATAATTTCTTAGCACAATGGCATCTGTATCAAAGAGTGGCATAGCATCATTCCTTTTTAATTGTTAGTATTAAATAGTCTTCTCCACCTAGCCAAAATATCCTCTTTGACACAAACTACTCTAACCATAGTTTATGCAAAAAAATAAATTTAACTCATTATCACAATTAAATATTGAGATCATACGCGTTAACTTAAGCCGAATTTTGACAATTAGTCAATGGAATAGTATATTCCATCAATCTGTCTAAAGTTGTTTTTCGCTTACGTTTCTCATA
>NZ_JBSQYM010000005.1:0-55281 GCF_055140805.1 Orenia sp. | reverse complement strand
ATTTAATCTATTAATATCCTAATTCGTGTGATTCGCATTAATTCGCACCCCAAGAGTACTTCTTCGGATAAATTACCTCAGGGCGTTGCTAAATTAATTTAAGTTCTTTTTCATGTTCTATATATCTAAACAAATATTCTTTCAGGTTTAAAGATATCTTTCTGATGATAGGCATAAACACCTATAAACTCACCCTTAGAATTATAGACTCTAAATTTATCTCCAACTGCTACTTTATAATTTAAATCCGTTACTAAGTAGTCCCACTCTATAGATACACCATTACTGATAGGTTTATCAAATTCAGATTTAACTTGAATCGCTCTTAAATGTTCTAAAGCTTTATCTAATGGTTCAAGAACTTCACCAATTCTATTCTTTGAAACCAAAAATTCAAGTTCTTCTAAGGTCACTGCTTTATCTAGAGAAAATTCTCCTACTTTAGTTCTAACTAAAAAGGACATATAAGCACCCACTTCTAACCTTTTACCGATATCAGCACATAATGTTCTAATGTAAGTCCCTTTAGAACATTCCACATCTATAGTTAATTTCTTACCATCAAATTCCACCATCTCTAAATCATAAATAGTGATTCTTCTAGGCTTTCGTTCAACTTTTTTTCCCTGCCGTGCTAATTCATAGAGCCTCTTTCCTTTATACCTGATAGCTGAATACATTGGAGGAATCTGCTCCATCTCCCCCTTGAACTCTTCTAAAACCCCTCTGACTTCTTCTTCACTAATGCTAAAGTCTTCAACACGATTAGTAACTTCACCAAAAGCATCAAGGGTAGTAGTTTCAGTACCAAATTCCATCTCTGCTCGATAATCTTTGTGAGTTTCTGTTAAAAAGGGAACGACTTTAGTAGCTCGTCCTATACAAATTGTTAAGACTCCTGCCGCACCAGGATCTAAAGTACCAGCATGACCAATCTTTTTTATCCCAAATAGTTTTCTACAACAGAAGATAACATCAAAAGATGTCATCCCTGGAGGTTTTAAGATATTAATAATTCCCTTCATACTAGTTCACCTTACTTAGTTCTTTTTTGATTATGGAAATTACTTCCTCTTCTGCTTTAGTTAAATTATCATTAATAGTACAACCTGCTGCCTTTTGATGACCTCCACCACCAAAGTGATGGGCTATCTTGTCAACAGAGAAATAATAATTAGACCTTAAACTAACTCTAATAGTCTTATCTTCAACCTCTTTAAATAAAACTCCTACCTCCACACCAGCTAAGCTCCTTGGATAATCTACAAGACCATCAGCATCCTCTAAAGTAGCTCCTGTATCCTTTAATAAATCTTGACTTACCTTTACCCAAGCTACTTTACCTAAATCATCAACCTCAAGGTTTTCTAATACTTTACCTTTTAATTTTAAACTTGCCTGGGAATATGTATCAAAAACCTCTTTACAGATCTTAGCTGTGTTGACATTATAGGTCAATAATTCTGACATAATCTGATGAGTCTGAGCTGTTGTATTAGAATAACGAAAAGAACCAGTGTCGGTAATTAACCCTGTAGCTATAGCAGTAGCAATATCCTTATCTATCTTTACCTCTTCAATTTGTGATACTAATTGATAGACTAGCTCTGCTGTAGCTGCAACATCACCCAATAGATTATAATCACCAAAGCAAGGATTATCACCATGATGATCAATATTAATAACCGCCTTATCATCAAGTAACTGCTCAACTCTACCAATACGTTTGAAATCACTACAATCTAATATAAAACATAAATCAAACTCGGCCTTCATATCATTTTCATAAGAATTGATTTTATCGATAGCAGGTAGAAAGGAAAAGGAGCTTGGCAAAGTATCATCTATTATCACTACTGCTTTTTTACCTATCTGTTCTAAAGCTAACTTTAATGCAATAACTGAACCCAAGTTATCACCATCTGGACTGACATGACTTGTAATTAGAAATTTGTTATTCTTTCTAATTAAGTTAATAATCTCATCGATCTTATTCTTCAAGCTGATCGTTCCCATCTTTTTTATCCTTATTTATATCTTCTAAAATCTTAAAGACTCTAGTTCCTGTCTCAATTGTAGTATCATATCTAAAGATAACTTCAGGAATATGGCGTAATCTAATTCGCTTACCTAACTCTTTACGAACAAATCCTGTAGTGGCTTCTAAACCTGCCATAGTCTCCTCTTTATCTCCATTTAAGATACTTACAAAGATCTTAGCATGCCTTAAATCTCCAGATACCTCGACATCAGTTACAGTAACAAACCCTATACGCGGGTCTTTGATATCTTTTTGTAATAAATCACTTACTTCTTTTTTAATTAATTCTGCAAGACGCTCTGGACGATGACCAGACATATCTATCAACTCCTATCAAATAGTGACTGGTGACAAGTGACTAATAATTTATCTTTACTAGTTATTATATATATGGCACTAAAGATTTAATATTTTGATTAGCTGCGGGTTTTAACCCGTAGGTTCTATAAAACACCACAGGTTGAAACCTGTGGCTAATAATTCTTTTTCACCATCTATATAGTTGCTCATCTCTTGTCACTGCCCTTATAATGTTCTTTTTACTTCTTCAAAGTCATAAATCTCCATAATGTCGCCTTCTTTAAGGTCATTATACCCTTCAATACCGATTCCACATTCATATCCTTCAGCTACTTCCTTAACATCATCTTGGAACCTTTTTAGTGATCCAATCTCACCTTCGTGAATAATAGTTCCATCCCTAAGTAACCTTACCTTTGCATTTCTGTTAACAGTACCATTAGTTACATAAGCACCAGCAATAGTTCCAATTTTAGGTACTTTAAAGGTCTGTCTTACCTCTACTTGACCTAATACTATCTCTTTATAATCTGGATCCAATAATCCTTCCATAGCACTCTTAACATCATCAATTGCCTTATAGATAACTCTATAAGTTCTAACATCTACATTTTCTTTCTCAGCAACCTTACGTGCATTTACTCCAGGGCGAACATTAAATCCGATGATGATTGCATTAGAAGCAGCTGCTAACATAACATCAGTTTCTGTAATACCTCCAACACCACCATGAAGCATCTTTACTTCAACTTCGTCAGTACTTAATTTTTGTAGAGATTGTCTAACTGCTTCTACAGAACCTTGTACATCAGCCTTAACAACGATATTTAACTCTTTAACTTCTCCTTGCTGAATTTGACTAAATAAGTCTTCTAAATTAACCGTTGTATTTCTAGATAATTCATCTTCTCTTCTCTTATTCTGTCTTTTTTGAGCAATATCCCTTGCACTTTGATCATCTGCTACTACTTCTAACAGATCTCCCGCATTAGGTACATCCGATAGTCCTAGTACCTCTACTGGTGTAGCAGGTCCTGCTTCTTCAACTCTCTCACCTTGATCATTAATCATAGCTCTAACTCTACCAGATGCCAAGCCTGCAACAATAGCATCTCCAACTTTTAAGGTACCATTCTTAATTAAGATAGTGGCTACTGGACCACGACCTCTATCCAACTCAGCTTCAACAATAATACCGTTAGCAGGTCTAGTTGGATTAGCCTTTAATTCTTCCATCTCAGCTGTTAATAGGATCATCTCTAATAAATCATCTAAATTTTCCCCTTTAAGTGCAGAGACTGGAACACAGACTGTATCTCCACCCCAATCCTCAGGGATTAGACCATGATTCATTAATTCCTGCTTAACTCTATCTGGTTGTGCATTTGGACGATCCATCTTATTAATAGCTACTATAATTGGAACTCCAGCCGACTTGGCATGATTAATAGCCTCAATAGTCTGTGGCATAATTCCATCATCTGCAGCAACCACTAAAATAGCTATATCAGTTGCTTGTGCTCCACGAGCTCTCATAGAAGTAAAAGCTTCATGACCTGGTGTATCTAAAAATGTAATCTTCTGTCCATTTACTTTTACTTGATAAGCACCAATATGCTGAGTAATCCCACCAGCTTCACTTGCAGTTACCTCAGTTTTTCGAATAGCATCTAATAAAGTTGTCTTACCATGGTCAACATGACCCATTACAGTGATAACAGGAGGTCTTGATTTTAAATCCTTTTGCTTATCTTCTATATCATTGACTAAGCCAAAAAGATTATCCTCTTCTTCCTCTTGCTCCTCTTCGACCACATAACCATACTCTGCTGCTACTACTTCCAGTTGATCTGAAGTCAATTCTTGGTTGATAGTAGCCATAATTCCTAAACCGATTAAGTTAGCCATTAAAGTACTTGGATCAACATCTATCTCTTCTGATAGCTCCTTTACAGTCATAGATCCTTCTACTTTAAGCACCTTGCTATCATCAACTTCTTCTGAACTTTCATCTTCACCTAAAACCATATCCATTATTAATTCTGCAGTCTCTTCTGTTATCGTACTCATATGACTTGTCACATCAACGCCCAAATCCTGTAACATCTTAATCAATTCCTTATTTGACAGTTCCAATTGTTCAGCTAATTTATAAATTCTAATACCCATTATCCGGACACCTCCACTATTAAATTCTTAAAACAGCAAACTTCATATTAATCACTAACTAATAGTTTAATAATAATTATGAAATTTTCTGTCTTCTTACCTTAAACTTTTTTTAAACACACTATCTATTTATGAAAGTTGTGATTCACTTTTAATATCTATCTTCCAACCAGTTAACTTAGCAGCTAACCTAGCATTCTGTCCTTCTTTACCAATTGCTAGTGACAATTGATAGTCTGGTACAACAACCTTTGCTACATTAACTTCTTCATTAACTTCTACTTTTAAAACTTCTGCTGGACTTAATGCATTAGCTATAAATTTCTTAGGCTCCTCATTCCATTGTACAATATCTACCTTCTCCCCACTTAATTCATCTACAATAGCTCTAACTCTTGAACCGTTAGGACCTACACAAGCTCCAACTGGATCTACATCCTCTTGAGTAGAATGTACAGCTATCTTAGAACGATGCCCTGCCTCTCTGGCTACTGATTTAATTTCAACAACACCATCATGTATCTCAGGAACTTCTAACTCAAATAATCTCTTTAATAAACCAGGATGGGTTCTAGAAACTAAGATATTAGGACCTTTTGAAGTCTGATTTACTTCAACAATATATACTTTGATTCTATCACCTTGGTGATATCTTTCATTTTGAATCTGTTCAGTTGGAATCAAAACTGCTTCAGTTTTACCTAAATCGATAATAACATTATTTTTATGCTGTCGTTGAACAAGCCCAGTTAAGATATCCCCTTCTCGATTTACAAACTCTTCAAAGATAATATCACGTTCAGCTTCACGAATCCTTTGAATAACCACCTGTTTAGCCGTTTGAGCAGCTATTCTACCAAAGTTACCTGGAGTAACCTCAATTTCAATTTGATCACCTATGGAATAATTAGGGTTCTTTTTAATTGCATCCTCTAATAAGATCTCTTGTTCAGGATTTAAAACTTCCTCTACAACAATCTTTTTAGAGTAAACATTTACTTCTCCAGTACTTTGGTCAATCTCAACATCAACATTACCAGTAGCACCAAAGTCACGTTTATAAGCTGATTTTAAAGCTGCTTCAATTGCATCTAATAAAGTAAGTTTAGGAATACCCTTATCCTTTTCAATATCTTCTAATGCCTGAATTAACTCAATATTCATTTTAAAATTCCTCCTTAATAATACCTAAAACTCAATCGCTAATCTAGTCTGAGCAATCTTATCTCTTGGAATTATAACCTCTTGATCATCTATCTTTATCTTAACCTCATCATCCTCTAAACCTAATAATTCTCCTGTCAACTTCTTTTCACCATTAATTGGAGCATATGTAGATACATCTATTAACTTACCTGTAAATCTCTTGAAATCTCTTTCAGTCTTTAAAGGTCGGTCAATCCCTGGGGATGAAACTTCTAATAGGTAAGAATTTTCAATTGGATCATTAGCATCTAGTGTATCACTTAAACTTCTGCTTATTGCCTGACAATCATCTAAGGATACTCCACCTTCTTTGTCTATAAAGACTCTCAAAATCCAATTTTCTCCTTCTTTCTTATATTCTACATCTACTAATTCCAATTCTCTTTCTTCTACAAGAGGCTCAGCAACCTCTGCTATCAACTCTTCTGTCTTTTTCCCCATAAAAATCTCCTCTCTTTCTTATAATCTGCAGGTGCTTATTAATAGTACTCATCATTTGGTGATTGTAATCTATTATAAATCAAAAATAATTGTCATCAATAGACTGTATCTCTTATAATCATCCAGCTATCAGATTAAAGCTACCGTTAAGTAGAGTTAGATGATATTAACAAGTAAAAATCTAAAATTTTATAAAATATATTTTGCTTATAGAGTAAATTTACAGAATAAGTTCAACTAATTTTAGTGAAAAACCACCTCGTTAAGCTTCACTTTGCTCACAGAGTAAGTTCAACTAAGCTCAGTGATAAAGAACATTACTTCACTAAGTTTCACTTTATCTTACCAAGATTTTTTAAAAAATATTCTTAATATAAGTTTATTTTATTACATTCAAGACTATTACATAACTAAAGAGTGGGTCAAAACCCACTCTTTTACCTACTGACTATCGATTAATATGCATACTACATTTTAGCATATTATCAATGAATTTGCAACTAATTTACCCAAAGAGGGATAATTGATTGGTTTCAGGCCAACCTTCTAAAGAACCATGCTCCTTCATAACTTCAATTACAGTCTTACTTAAACCAGCTCGATTACTCAAATCCTCAATAGAAGTAAACTCTCCTTCTTTGCGGGATGTAACCAAGTTTTCAGCAGCACTCTGTCCCAATCCTTGCAAACTAATAAATGGTGGTAATAAACCATCTTCAGTAATTTGAAACTCCTTAGCCTTTGACCTATAGACATCTACCTGGGTAAACTTAATACCTCTAGCCATTGCTTCAACAACAATTTCAAGTACAGTTAGTGTATTCTTATCTTTAGCTGTTGCATCATTACCCTTCATTTTAATCTCTTGAATCTTCTTCTCAACAAACTCCCTACCCTGTAATACAATCTGAGCATCAAAATCATCAGCTTTGATTGTAAAGTACGTATTATAAAAAGCTTCAGGGTAATGGACTTTGCAGTAAGCAATTCTAAAGGCCATCATTACATAAGCAGCTGCATGAGCTTTTGGGAACATATATTTAATTCGTTTACAGGACTCAATATACCAATCTGGAACATTATGTTCTTTCATCACCTGCTCTTCTTCCTCTGTCAATCCTCTACCTTTACGGACATGCTCCATCATCCAAAAGGCATCGGAAGGCTCTATACCTTTATGAATTAAGTAGTTCATAATATCATCACGTACCGAAATAACCTCAGATAATTCAGCTACTCCAGCCTTAATAAAGTCTTGAGCATTATTCAGCCATACATCGGTACCATGAGAAAGACCACTAATACGGATCAATTCGGCAAAGGTTGTTGGCAGAGTTTCACGGAGCATCCCCCGTACAAAACTAGTACCAAATTCAGGAATACCTAAAGTCCCTATCTTAACTCCAATCTCTTCTTTTGTCACTCCTAAAGGCTCAACACTAGAGAAGATAGCCATAGTTTTGGGATCATCTAAAGGAATATCTTTTGGATCAACTCCTGTAATATCCTGTAACATCCTAATACTGGTCGGATCATCGTGCCCAAGTATATCCAGCTTTAATAAATTATCATGGATAGAGTGGAAATCAAAATGAGTTGTTAAAGTATCGGTATCCATATCATTAGCTGGTTTTTGGATTGGAGTAAAATCATAAATTTCCATATCACTAGGTACTACAATCTGACCTCCTGGATGCTGTCCAGTTGTCCTTTTGACTCCAGTACATCCAGAAGCCAAACGATTAATTTCAGCCTTTCTTAATATCAGAGCATTGTCCTCAGCATGACCTTTGACAAAGCCATAAGCTGTTCGTTCAGCAATGGTAGAAATAGTACCTGCCCTATATACATAGTCTTTACCAAAAAGAGTCTCTGTATACTTGTGAACTTCTGGTTGATACTCTCCAGAGAAGTTAAGATCGATATCTGGTACTTTATCCCCCTTAAACCCTAAGAATACTTCAAAAGGAATATCGAAACCATCTTTAATCAATGGTACTCCACATTCTGGACAAGTCTTATCTTCTAAGTCAGCCCCCACACCCACTGAACCATCTGTAATAAACTCTGAATGTTTACATTCAGAACACCTATAATGAGGTGGCAATGGGTTAACTTCAGTAATTCCTGTCATAGTAGCTGCAAAAGAAGAACCAACAGAACCACGAGAACCTACCAAATAGCCATCATCTAAGGATTTTTTTACAAGTTTCTGGGATGTCAAATAGATAACAGCATAGCCATTACCGATAATAGAGTTCAACTCTCTTTCCAATCTCTGCTCTACTAACTCAGGTAATTGCTCCCCATACCATTCTTTAGCCCTACTATAAGCCATCTCTCTAACCTCTTGATCAGCACCTTCTATAGTTGGAGTAAATAATTTATCAGGGATAATTTCAACATCTTCCACCATATCTGCTATCCTTTGAGGATTATAAATAACCAACTCTTTGGCTATATCTTCTCCAAAGTAATCAAATTCTGCTAGCATCTCATTTGTAGTTCTAAAATATAAAGGGGCTTGATCTGCCGCATCACTAAAACCTTGACCCTCCATCAAAATCTGACGATAGATACTATCTTCTGGGTCTAAGAAGTGAACATCTCCAGCTGCAACTACTGGTTTTCCTAATTTTTTACCTAACTCATAAATTTTACGATTAATATTCCGTAACTCTTCTAAAGAGTTAACCTCTCCTTTTTCCAATAAGAATTTATTATTACCTATCGGTTGAATTTCTAAGTAATCATAGAACTTAGCCAATTTTTCTAGTTCATTATCAGGCTTTCCACGTAAAATCTCTTTATATAATAATCCTGCCTCACAGGCTGAACCAACAATTAGTCCTTCTCGCTTCTCCAATAAATCACTTTTTAAAATACGAGGCTTTTTATAAAAATTGTCAATATGAGATTTAGAGACAAGTTTATAAAGATTCTTAAGACCTTTTTGATTTTTAACCAAGATAGTAGTGTGATGTGGATAAATTCGTTTATAATCAATTTCACTTGTCAATTGATTAATCTCTGTTAAGTTAGCAATCTCCTCTTCTTTCATTAGCTCAATTAATTCTAATAATATCTCAGCAGTAACTTTAGCATCATCACTAGCCCTATGGTGATTCTCCAAATCCTTATTAAAATAATTAGCTAATTTATTTAGCTTATAGCTTTTTAAATCTGGCACAAGTGCCCTAGCTAAATTTAATGTATCCATTGCCGAATTGCTTGAGTCTGCCTTATCTAATCTTCTTAGCTTGTCCTCAATAAAACTCAAATCAAAAGAAAGATTATGAGCAACTATTGTAGTCCCATCGATAAACTCTAAAAAGTCATCTATTACCTCTGCCAATTTAGGAGCATCAGCTACCATCTGATCATTAATCCCTGTTAATTCTGTAATCTTAGCTGGAATACTTTCTTCAGGATTTACAAAAGTTTGGTATATGTCTATAATCTCACCATTTTGAACTTTGGCTGCACCAATCTCTATAATCTCATTATTATGAGGATTAAAACCAGTGGTCTCTAAGTCAAAAACTACATAAGTCTCTTCATCTAAACTTTTAGCAACTGGATTAATGATAATCGGTTCACCATCATCTACTAAATAAGCCTCTAAACCATAAATAACCTTAATATCTTCACCTTTTGCAGCATTATAGGCATCAGGGAAGCTCTGAACAACTCCATGGTCAGTAATAGCGATAGCAGGATGCCCCCACTCAATAGCCCGCTTAACAACAGTTTTAACATCGACTATAGCATCCATAGCACTCATCTTAGTATGGAGATGAAGTTCAATTCGCTTCTCCTCTGCTTCATCTTCTTTACCTTCAACGGTAATTGGGATAACATCATTAGCCATCATTGATAACTCTTGATCATACTTATCATGTTGCACTCTACCTCTAACCTTAACCCATTTACCCTTACTTATCTTCTCTGATAAATTATCCCCTTTGTTTTCAAAGACCTTAATAGTAATAGAATCACTTTGATCACTAATTGAGAAGATTACTAAATTTCTACCACTCTTTAACTCTCTAATATCTATTTCAAATATCTTACCTTGTAAGATAATATTATTATCTTCTCCAACAATCTCAGAAATAGCAATAGGATCACCATTAAACTTTCTACCTAACCAGACATTAGGATCATTGCTACTTTTAGACCTACCTTTATAGTTATAGGATGAACCATTTGAATTATTAGAACTCTTTTCAATATTACTAATACTTTGCACCAGACTATTCATATATTCATCCTTCTCTTTAGCCATCTCATCTTCCATCTCTGACAATTCTTCTGAAAAATCACCTAATGCAAAGTCAACTTTAACCCTCTTTCCATACTCTTCTTCAATAATCTTCTGTAAGATATTATCACATTTTTTAGTATTTAAAACCTCAATAGCTACTTTATTCTTAACCTCAACAATTAAAATATCATTTTCCAAATTCCAGCGGGATAAAGATAACCAACCATTGGTCTGTGGAACCTCTTCTCTTATTTTTTGAATTATCTCTTCCCAATAATTCTTTAAAATCAATTCCAGAGGTAAGTCAGGGTCATAATAATTGAGGGTATATAAAAATTCACCCTCAGCAAATACTCCATCACCTATATCTTTCACTACAGGATCTAAATCGATACTTTCAGGAACCTTAAGGTCAACTTTACAATAATTATCTGTTAGATTAACTTCCACTCTTCCAATCTTAATTGTATCTAGTAATCCTTCAGAAATGTCCAATTTTTCTTTTAGTTTCTCTTTAAAAACATTAGTATCTTCAGCCTTAATTAATACTCTCGGCATCTTTATCTCTCCTTCAATCTAACTCTTTAATCTGCACCTCAATTATACCCGCTATCTCCGTTAATAATACAAATAAATAATTTACCTCTATCTGTTTTGGTTTCTTAACTCTAAAATTTATATATAAATTTGGTTCATTATAGCAATGTTCTATACTTATATCCCTAATAACAATATCATGTTCTCCTAAAACGGAACCAATCTTTCCCAAAGGGCCTGGTTGATCAAAAGCTTTGACCCTAATCAAATATTTCCTATGAACATTTGAGATAGTCTTCTCTACTTTACTCAATAAAGTTAAAGTTAAGATAACCAATAAAGTTGCCACCAAAGCACTTAAATAAAATCCTGCCCCTAAAGATAAACCAATACCAGCTACAGCCCATAGCCCTGCTGATGTTGTTAAACCTTTGACAGAAAAGCCCTCTCTGATTATTGTACCAGCTCCTAAAAAACCAACACCACTGATAACTTGAGCTGCAATTCTGCCTGGATCTACAGGTCGTATATGATTAAATTCTAGAAATAATTTAATAGAGACAATCATAGCTAAAGTCGAACCTAAAGATACTAAAATATTAGTCCTAAAACCAGCTGGTCGAGCATTTCTTTCCCGCTCAAAACCAATTGCCCCACCTAAGACACATGCTAAAACCAACCTTAATACAATCTCTTTTTCTGACACTGACTTACCACATCCCTAAAAATTTATAATGTTGGTTATTAATAACCAACATTATAAATTAATCATTATAATAAGTTGTCAATAGAGATATTACCTAATCTTTCTAGTACTAGAAAGATTCTTTAAAATCTCCCAATACATCTTTAGCCTTGACATAAAACCTTTGATAAATCCCCGCTTTTCTTCTTTCATTACATGGGATAAATCTTCTAAAACAACTTCTCTCAACTTAATATTATTTACTTTAATATATTGAGTTAATGCCATCTCCACACCAAAGCGGGTCATATCCAAATCAGGTATATTATTTAATATACTCCTTTTTACTGCTCGTTGTCCCGATAGAAAAGGTGCTATCTTCTGAGCCAAATCAGTAAACATTCTACCTTCTGCAAAGATACCTATAGTCGTTTCAACATCTTCTGTAATTACAGGGATTAATAATCTATCAATATGTTCTTTCTTTAACCCTAATAAATCGGCATCTAAGAAGAGAATTATATCAGCTTGACTTTGTTCAACCCCCGCTTTCATAGCAGCCCCCTTACCTTTGTTAGTGGCTAAGTCAATCACCTTAACCCCTACTGTAGTAGCTACTTTAACAGTATTATCTGTTGAGCCATCGCTGACAACAATCACCTCATCTACTAACCTATGCCCTTTAACTATACTAGCTACCTCTTTAATCGTCTTTTCTTCATTATATGCTGGGATAACAGCAGTAATTTTCATCAAATATTTCCTCCTAAAAGATTAATCCAGCTGAGCAATCAATTCTTTAATTTGAGATAAATACTGATCAATTTCAACCTTTAGTTCTTCACCATTCTTTCTAATCTTAACTTCTAATCTACCCTCTTTTAATGAACGTCCTCCAACAGTAATTCTAATTGGGCATCCAATTAAGTCAGCATCATTAAATTTAACACCAGCTCTTTCTTTTCTATCGTCTAATAATACATCTATTCCCTCTGAAGTTAATTCATGATAAATTTGTTCGGCTTTTTCATTTACTTCATCATTCTTACCCAAAACCAAAATTTCTACTAGAAAAGGAGCTAAAGCTTTAGGCCAAACAATTCCATATTCATCATAATTCTGCTCAATTGCTGCTGCTACAGTTCGAGTAATTCCAATTCCATAACATCCCATTACCATCGGCTTACTCTTACCATTCTCATCTAGGAAAGTAGCACCTAAAGGCTCACTATATTTAGTACCAAGTTTAAACACTTGACCTACTTCAATACCTGGAGTTAAACTTAAGTGCCCACCACAGTGGATGCACTGTTCTCCCTCTTTTACCTCTCGAATATCGGCAACCTCTACTACTTCAAAATCACGCTGTGGATTAACATTGATATAGTGTTTATCAACTTGATTTGCTCCAGCCACACCATTAACCACTTCCATTACCAATTCATCAGCAATAATTCTAACATCATTCAGATTAACTGGACCAGTAAACCCTTTAACTGTATTTAAATTCTCATAAGCCTCATCAGTCACAAGTTCCAGATTAACTATATCTAGTAAATTCCCCAATTTAATATCATTAACCTGGTAATCACCTCTTACTAATGCTAATATTATTTCATCTTTTCCTTGGTATAATACAGCTTTAATCATCTTTTCTACTGGTAAATCTAATTCTGCTACCAACTCTTCAATTGTACTAAGCTCTGGAGTATCAACAACTTCTAATTCTTTAGTATCTTCAATACTTTGAGGAGTCTCACTCTTAGATTTAGCCAACTCTAGATTAGCTGCATAATCACACTCTTCACAATAAACTACAATATCCTCCCCAGCATCAGCTAATACCATAAATTCATGGGAGTCGCTTCCACCAATTGTTCCAGTATCTGCCTCTACAGGTCTATATTTCAAACCGCATCTACTATAAATATTACAATAAGCATCATACATTTTTTGATAACTTTCTTGTAAACCATCTTCATCAACATCAAAGCTATAAGCATCTTTCATAATAAACTCTCGACCACGTAAAACTCCAAAACGAGGCCTAATTTCATCTCGATACTTACTTTGAATTTGATAGAGATTTAAAGGTAACTCTTTATAAGATCTAACCTCATCACGTACTAAATCAGTAATTACCTCTTCATGTGTTGGTCCTAAACAAAAGTCCCTGCCGTGTCTATCCTTTAATCTCATCAATTCTGGGCCATAATTTTGAAATCTACCAGACTCTTCCCATAACTCTGCTGGCTGTAAAGCTGGTAATAATAACTCTTGGGCTCCAGCCTTATTTAACTCTTCTCGAACAATATCCTCAAATTTTCTAATAACACGATATCCTAAAGGTAAATATGTATAGATTCCTGAACTTAATTTCCTCATTAGACCAGCTCTTAACATCAATTGGTGACTAATAACCTCAGCATCAGCTGGTGTTTCTTTCAATGTTGGTATATACATTTGTGACATCTTCATAACCAAAATCCTCCTCTATTATCCTAAGTCTATCTTAAAATTCTATAAAAAATGATAAATTTACTAGCCACAGGTTTCAACCTGTGGTGATGGTGATATGTTACACTACGGGTTAAAACCCGTAGCTAAAACTTAAAGTGTCGCAATATGTCCATAATCCGATATTATCTCAGTTTGACTAACATAATAGATTGGTATATATTAATCAATCTAAATTCTCTATCTCTTTCATTAATTCATCTACTAGCTCTGCTGCCGGTACTCTTTTGATAACCTCTCCCTTTTTAAAGATTAATCCTACATCTTTGCCACCAGCAATTCCTAAATCAGCTTCACGAGCCTCTCCAGGACCATTTACTACACAACCCATAATGGCAACTTCAATATCTTTATCTAACCCCTTGATTTTGTCTTCTACCTGATTTGCAATTTCAACTAAGTTAATCTCAGTCCGTCCACAAGTTGGGCAAGAGATAATATTTACTCCACCCCTTCTTAAATCCAAAGACTTAAGTATACTATAAGCAACCTCTATCTCTTCAACAGGATCTCCAGTCAAAGAGACTCTAATAGTATCTCCTAAACCTTGTGACAAGATCGCTCCTATTCCTACGGCAGACTTAATAGTACCAGATTTAATAGTTCCAGCTTCAGTAATTCCAATATGTAGTGGATAATCAACCTCTTTAGCTATTAATTGATAAGCCTCTAAAGTCTTCATAACATTAGATGCTTTAAGAGAAATTATAATATCATAAAATCCAAATCTTTCTAATAAACTTACATGCTTTAAAGCACTCTCTACCATGGCCTCAGCAGTTGGATGTCCATATTTTTTAAGTAATTCTTGCTCTAATGAACCTGCATTTACCCCTACTCGAATTGGCACCTTCTTCTCCAAAGCTTTTTGAGCTACTAATTTAATCTTCTCTTCATTACCTATATTCCCAGGGTTGATTCTCAAGCCATCAATTCCCTGTTCTAATACCTCTAGAGCTAACCTATAGTCAAAGTGTATATCAGCAATGAGAGGTATCTTAATCTGATTTTTAATTTGACTTACCTTTGATGCAGCCTCCATATCTGGAATGGCCACTCTAATCAATTCACAACCCGCCTCTTCTAACCTCTTAATCTGAGCAACGGTTTCATTTACATCTCTTGTATCTGTATTTGTCATAGATTGAACGGAGATAGGTGCATCTCCGCCAATCTGTATACTTCCCATCTTTACTGCTCTTGACTCTCTTCTTACCATTAATTTCACCTACTTTAAGCTATCGCAATTTTCACAATCATCATTGCACTCTTTTCTATAAGGATGTACTAACATATCTAATCTCCTAATTCTTTGTACCGCCTCGCTAAAATCAATTTTGACCTTATGATGAGCTCCATCTTCCTGTTCATCCATATCATCAGCATCAGATACTAATTTCTGTAAAGGTGTTAACTTGACATTCTTACTAACAGGACTGGAACCACTGTGAAATAATATAGCTAAAGCAATCTCTCTTGCTTTGCCAAGGTCTTCTCCTTTTAAAATTAGCAGTTCATGAGCCCGCTCAGCACCTTTAATAGTATGAATATCGAATTCATTGTAGGATTCAAAATCCCATTCACCATGCCTTTCCCAATTAGTATGACCTATATCATGTAATAAGGTGGCTTTAGTAGCTAAATCTACACAGACCTTCCTCTCAATTGCTAACTCAAAAGCATATTCTGTAGCTGCCACTATATGAGCATAACCAGCCTTTGGTAAATGTTTTTTAGCAACACTATCAGTAATCAAAGATTCTAAAGTTACATGCCTATCAAACATAGTATCACTCCTTTAAGTTCAGTAATGAGTGACTAGTAATAAGTAATGAGTACAACAATAACTATTATCAAATTCTTTCCTTATTTCTTCTATTCACTATTCACTCTTCACTGTTCACTCTTTTCCTGCACATTTATCACAAAGTCCATCATTTCTCTGGACTTGAGCATAAGCCTCTTTACCACATTTACGACAATTTGTACCCATAATTTCAAAGCAAGTTTCACAAAATCCATGCTTTTGTACAAACTTAGGATCTGCTTTACCGCAAGCACGGCATACACAATCTTTACAATATCCTTTATTCTCTTGTACCTGCTTAGGAGCTACCTTACCACATGCTTTGCATGCATAATATCCATCTTTCTTCTTCTCCAGCTCTTTCACACAATTCTCACAAATATTCTCATTCTTTAAAATTCTAACCTGTGTAGCCTCTGTTCCACATAATTTACAATACCTTTTGGCTCTACGCCCTGTAACTCTATTTGGATCTAACCATTTGCTACCACGTCTATTCTTTTGTTTAGCCATATCTATCACCTCAACTGAGTTTAAGTTTAAGTATAAAGCCTGAGCCTAAGCAAAAATTAATTGAGTTCAACCTTAAACTCAAGCCTAAACTTATATTATCGATCTTATATCTTTAATCATAATTACAACAAACAAAACCATTAGTAATACAAAACCTACTAAGTGAACCATTCCTTCCTTCTCAGGATCAACAGGTTTGCCTGTAATCAATTCCCATCCCAAAAAGACCAATCTTCCTCCATCTAAAGCAGGTATAGGTAGTAGGTTCATTATGCCTAGATTTATACTAATCAATGCAGAAAACTGCATGAGCCTTAACATACCTGCACGAGCTGCATCCCCAACAAACTGGGCTATCTTGACTGGTCCACTAACATCACTAGCCATCTGACCAGTTATCATCTTCCACAAACCTAATATAATCCCATATATATATATACCAGTTCTTTGAATGCCTAGCCAAATAGCTTTAAAGAGGTTAACAGATTTTCTATTATAGACAGGAATAATTCCAATAACACCAACCTCTCTATTCTCATCAAGTCTAGGAACGACATTTAAATTAAAGGTTTGATTGCCTCTCTCTACCTGTAGAGTAATCTCTTGATTAGGATTCTTATTTATCATCCCAGCTAATTCTTCCCAAGTATTTACTTCTTGATTATTAACTGATACTACCTTGTCTCCATCTCTTAATCCAGCCTTATAAGCAGGTTGTTCAGGGAATACTTGACCGATTACTGTACTATGAGAAGTATTTACTTCAACACCATAAATACTGAAAATCAAAGTAAAAAAGAGTGCTGCTAATAAGAAGTTCATAACTGGTCCCATAAAGATAACCCAAAAACGTTGCCAAACACTCTTTTGAAACAAACACCTTTCTTCTCTAAATGCTTTTTGATAAAGCTCTACCTCTTCTTGATTAATATCTTCATCATCAACAGGCATCTCCCCGGTCATTTTACAATAACCACCTAAGGGTAGCAATCTAATCGAGTATAAAGTCTCTCCATACTGTTTGCCAAGAAGTTTAGGGCCCATTCCAATAGCAAACTCTTCTACCTGAACCCCTACATATTTAGCCACCATAAAATGTCCCAACTCATGGAAAAAGACCAAAATCCCTAAAACAATTATGAATGAAACAATAGTTGTTAACAAGCTTTCTCACCTTCCTTCTGGGCCTCTGTTCTAGCCCAAGTGTCTGCTTCTATAATCTGATCTAGAGTTGGATTATCTACAACCTCATGAGCAGACATAACCCTTTTAATCAATTTAGGAATATCCATAAATTTTATCTTTCCGTCTAAAAATTTACTAACAGCAATCTCATTAGCAGCATTTAAAACTGCTGGCATTGTTCCACCTCTTCTTCCAGCCTCATAGGCATAATTTAAGCATGGGAAAAGATCTTTTCTAGGCTCTTCAAAATTCAACTCTCCAACCTTAGCTAAATTAAGGCTCTCTAAATTATTACTATTTCTGCGTGGATAGGTCAATGCATATTGAATTGGAACTTTCATATCTGGAAGACCTAATTCAGCAAGTATTGAATGATCTTTATACTCTACTAAGGAATGAATTATACTCTGTGGATGAACTACAACATCTATCTGATCATAGTCTAGATCAAATAACCACTTAGCCTCAATAACCTCTAAACCTTTATTCATTAAAGTAGCGGAATCGATAGTAATTTTCCCACCCATATCCCAATTAGGATGATTAAGAGCCTCTTCTACTGTGACTTCTGCCAACTTATCAGCCGATATAGTTCTAAAAGGCCCTCCAGAAGCCGTTAAGATAATCTTCTTAACTCCTGTTCTATCTTCTCCTTGCAAAGCTTGAAAAATAGCATTGTGTTCACTATCTATAGGTAATATCTTAACATTATTCTCTTGAACCTCTTTCATTACAATGGCCCCTGCTGTAACCAATGTCTCTTTATTGGCCAAAGCTATATCCTTACCTGCTCTAATTGCTGCCAAAGTAGGCTTTACTCCAATAGCACCAACTACAGCATTAACAAGCAGGTCAACTTCATCTAATGTAGCAACTTTAATCAATCCCTCTAATCCCGTTAATATTTGAGTTTTAGTATAACTTAGCTTATATTTTAACTCATTTAATAAAGAGTCATTCATTAAAACTGCATATTTAGGTTTGAATTTGTTAATCTGCTTAGCCAAAATTTCTACACTACTATTAGCTGTAAGTGCCACCACCTTAAACTGACCAGTTAATTCTTCAACTACTTCTAACGTTTGTTGCCCAATAGAGCCTGTTGAGCCCAAAATCGCTATCTTCTTCATAGAACATCCCCCTACTAATCAATAATAATTGAAATAAATCCTGCTTGAAATACCGCTTTTAAAACTACCAATGAAGCTGGACCGATAAAAAACCCAGCAATCCCCAATAATTGAACCCCTAAATACATAGCAACTAAAATAGCTAATGGATGGATACCAATACTTCGACCTACTATCTTCGCTTCTAATATTTGGCGTGTAGCTCCCATTATACCATATAATATAAAGAGTCCAATAGCAAAACTAACATTTCCTACTATCAAATTATAAATTGCCCAAGGAACAAAGATCAAACTAGGACCAATAACAGGAATAAAATCTAAAAGCCCACCAGTTAATCCTACCACAATTGAGTAACTACTGCCAAGAATGCTTAGCCCTATAATAGAAATCAAAGTTGTAATAGTAATCAAAAGCATTTGCGCTCTAATAAAACCAATACCTGCTTTCATTATATCTCTTTGAACCTGCTCTATCTTATGGCGCCATTTATTAGGAAAAGGTTTTAAAAGAGCCTCTACAATAAGCTCCTTATCTCTACTAATAAAGAAGGTAGCTATTAAACTGATTAGTAAAACAGTTGCAAAATTAGGTAGTTTTTTAACTATCCCTAATAGATTGGAGCTAGTCAATTGGATAAACTCTTTTATTTTATCATAAAAGTATTGAAAATTGTTATTGATACTCTCTTTAAAGGATTCTGGAATCTCCAACTCTTCTATCACTCTACTTAATTGTTGATTTCGCTCTGATATCCAATCTAGTTGCTTGCCAAAGCTCTGATAATCTGGTAAATTATTGAGCAAATTATTTAGTTCAACAAATAATCTAGAAAAGCTGATTGTTAATATTAAGCTTATAAAGATTATTATTATAGATAAAACAATAACTATTGAAAGACCCCTAGGTAGATTAGCTCTTTGTTCAAATAATTCTACAACAGGATCAATTAAACTAGCCACAATAACTGCTATCACAAAAGGAAGAAGGTAGCTTAATGCATACTTTAAGAAAAAGATACTAACAATCAATAGCAAGACCAATCCTAAAGACAACTTATAAATCTTCTTCATACCTGCCCCCTCTTACTTCAATACAACCCATTGTAAATAATAGTAGACAATAGGCAAAGTAAATAACAAGCTATCAATTCGATCTAATATCCCTCCATGCCCTGGTATGATGTCTCCAGAATCTTTAATATTAGCATCACGTTTGAAGACCGATTCACATAAATCACCTAATTGAGCAAAAAGAGCAATTAGAAGTCCTAATACCATTCCATGGAAATATCCAAAACCTAAATATATACTAATAATCATAGTAAGAACTATACTAAAGGCCAAGCCACCAACTGCTCCCTCTATAGTCTTTTTGGGACTGATTTTAGGAGCCAAAGGATTTTTACCAAAGTTCATTCCTGTAAAATATGCTCCCGTATCGGTTATCCATGTTGCTAAAATCGGCAACCAAACAAACAAAGAACCAATATCTCTACCATCACTAGACTCTAAGTTATATAAGAGTATCAAATGGCTGAATAGACCAGCAACATAAAAGACTCCAAAAAAAGTAATAGCTGTTGTAAAAATAGCAGAATTATCTACCCCAATAATCACTTGTTTTAATAAAATTACTAAAAAAGATAAGATTAAGAATCCATATACAACTGATAAATTGTTACTATTTAGATATGTAAGAAGAACTAAAATTAGACCAATAAGGATTCCTAAAAACCTATTCACCTTTACTCCTTTAGCTTTTGCCAACTTAAAATATTCGTCCATCCCTAATCCAACAACCAATAGATTCAATAATAAAAAGGGAATGTTACCTATTTTTAAGATAATAATCAATACAGGAATAGCTATTACTGCACTCAAAATCCTTGTTTTCAACATTAATATCACCTACTTTTTCTTAAGTCCGCCAAACCTTCTTTCCCTTTCTTGATAATCCTTTATAACTTCTAAAAAAGCCTCTTTATTAAAATCAGGCCAATATATATCTGTAAACTGTAGTTCTGTATAAGCAAGTTGCCATAATAAGAAATTACTAACCCTCTTCTCTCCACCAGGTCTGATTAATAAGTCAGGATCAGGTTGTTGATTAGTATATAAGCCCTGAGATATTAACTGCTCATCAATATCTAAAAGATCTATCTTACCATCCATAAGGCTTTTTGCAATGTCTCTAACTGATTCGATAATTTCACTTCTACCACCATAATCTAAAGCAATATTAAGAGTTAATATATCATTATCCTTAGTTCTCTCCATAGCCTGTTCTACTTTCTCTTTAACCCCTTGAGGTAGCCTGTTCTTATATCCAATAATGTTAAGCCTAACCCCCTCTTGATCTAATTCATCAAGTTCTTCTAAGAATACTTTTTCAAATAACTTCATTAAAAAATTAACCTCTTTTTCAGGTCGCTTCCAATTCTCTGTAGAGAAAGCATAGGTAGTAATATATTTAATTCCTAAGTTTTTAGATATTTTTGTGATCTCTTTTAAGGTCTTTACCCCTGCTTGGTGTCCCAGGCTTCTAGGAAGACCTCTCTCTTTTGCCCAACGACCATTACCATCCATTATAAATGCTACATGTGTAGGTACTTCTTTCTTCTTAATTTCTGATAATAAATCTTCAAAAGTATTGTTATCTTTAGTACTGTTAGTTTTGAATTTATTTAATGCCTTATCAACAATACCCCACATTAATAATCCTCCTATATTTACGAAATAACCCCCTCTCAACCATATAGAGGGGGTTTAGTAATCGGGGTTATGATTTATCATCTACCCCTAAATAATAATCTTCATTACTGATTATTAACTCCACAATTTCTTTATCAATTAACCTTTGTCCAACTACTCTCAACTCACCTAAACCAACCAACTTTCTAGGAGGCCTAGTATGTCGAGTTTGAATTTTATAGTTATCCCTCATCAATAACTCCTTGGCAGAATTATAATTTAAGGCAATAACATTTTTCATAATTATACTTCCATTATATCTGAAGTTTTATTCTCTAGCAAGGAATCTATTTTCGCAATATATTCATCAGTTATTTCCTGGATATTATCTAGACCACGACGATAATTATCTTCAGAAATCTCGCCTTCTTTCTCTAGTTCTTCTAAATCACTATTTGCTTGACGACGAATATTTCTAATAGAAATCTTACCATCTTCTGCTTTCTGTTTAACAACCTTAACTAGCTTTTTTCTTCTCTCTTCAGTTAACTGAGGAATATTAATTCTAATCAAGTCACCATCATTATTAGGATTTAATCCCAAATCAGACTTTAAAATAGCCTTCTCAATATCACCTATTACAGTCTTATCAAAAGGAGCTACTAGTAATTGTCTTGGCTCTGGTGCAGAGATTTTTGCCATCTGATTGATTGGTGTAAGAGCACCATAATATTCAGCCTTAATACCATCTAATAAAGATGCCTTAGCTCTTCCTGTCTGTATTTTTGAAAACTCTTGCTTAGTACTTTCAATCACCTTATCCATGTCTTTTTTAGTCTGATTAGCAACCTCTTTAATCATATGTATAACCTCCCTTTATCTAAATGTTTATATATTATCTTACAAAAGTACCTACTTCTTCGCCCAATACAGCTCTTTTAATATTATTCATCTCTTTTACCCCAAAGACTATTAATGGAATATTATTATCCATACACAAAGATACAGCTGTGGAGTCCATCACACCTAACCCTTTATTTAATACATCAATATATTCTAATTCTTTGTATTTAATAGCATTTGGATTCTTAACTGGATCTGAATCATATACTCCATCTACATTTTTAGCCATTAAAATAGCATCGGCATTAATTTCTGCTGCTCTTAAAGCAGCTGTTGTGTCAGTAGAGAAGAACGGGTTACCAGTTCCTGCAGCAAAGATAACTATTCTTCCCTTTTCTAAATGCCTCATTGCTCTACGTCTAATATAAGGCTCTGCAACTTGTCGCATTTCGATAGCAGTCTGTACCCTAGTATCAATACCTAACTTCTCTAAAGCATCTTGGAGGGCTAAAGAGTTAATTACCGTAGCCAACATTCCCATATAATCAGCAGTTCCCCTATCCATTCCTTTAGCACTTCCTGCAATACCTCTAAATATATTACCTCCACCTACCACTATTGCTATTTCAACACCAGTAGTTAGTACATTTTTAATCTCTTTAGCTATTGAATTAATAAATTGAGGATCAATTCCATAATCTTGCTCACCAGCTAAAGCAGCCCCACTTAACTTGATAATTACTCTAGAAAACTTTGCTCTTGACATTAATCTACCTCCCCAGTCCCTTTTATATTTCTATAATGTACCCTAAATCCCTTTTTATGATTAAAAAATTTAATATACTAATCTAATAATTATTATTAAGTACTAATATATTATATTTGACTACCTATTAACTTTATCACACTGGTTTTAAGCTTAGCACTTAAGATTAAATCCTAGCAAAATAAATAGACAATAAAAATTAGAAAGCTAGCTGACTTTAAAAAAAGAGAACACGAGAGTGTCCTCTTTTTTAGATAAGTATTATTTATTAACTTCACCCATTACTTCTGCTGCAAAATCTGTCTCTTCTACCTCAATACCTTCTCCAACTTCATAACGAACATAGTTTACAACACTAGCATCGTTTTGATCAACTAATTGTTGGATAGTAATATCTGAATCTTTAACAAACTCTTGCTCTAATAAACAATTTAATGTATAAAATTTACCTAGTCTACCTTCAACCATCTTTTCTACTATATGTTCTGGTTTTCCTTCTGCAAGAGCTTGCTTTGTAAGAATTTCTCTCTCCTTATCAAGATCTTCACTAGGAACATCATCTTTTGATAGATAATTTGGGTTTACAGCAGCAATATGCATAGCAATATCTCTAGCTACATCTTCATTTCCACCTTGAAGTTGAACTAAAACGCCAATGTTACCACCCATGTGTAAGTATGTACCAAAAGTTTCCTCATCATTTTTTTCAAAGATTTCAAAACGTCTAAAAGAGATATTCTCTCCAATCTTAGCAATAGACTCTTTTAAATATTTATCTACTGTTTTACCTTCTGAAGCTAATGTTTGAGTAAGAGCTTCTTCTATGTTAGCAGGCTTTTCTGTTAATACATGATTTGCTAAAGCATCAACAACTGCTTTAAAGTTTTCGTTTCTAGCAACGAAATCAGTTTCACAGTTAACCTCTAAAATAGTAGCTGTATTATCTGCTGTTTTAAAAGCTACTAAACCTTCAGCAGCAGTTCTTCCAGCTTTCTTATCTGCAGAAGCAATACCTTTTTCTCTTAAATATTCAACAGCTTTATCCATATCTCCATCTGTCTCTTGTAAAGCTTTTTTACAATCTAAAATTCCAGCATTTGTCATTTCTCTTAACTTTTTTATATCAGCTGTAGTAATTGCCATTATCGAACCTCCTTATAATTTATGAAAAAGATTATTTAAAAAAAAGGCGCTTCATAAGGACGATTCACATCCTCATTACACGCCCTTTATTTATTATTCTTATTGTTGGTCTTCTGTAGTTGCTTCCTCTTCAATTTCAGCTTGTTCGCCTTCTTGAGATTCTACAACTGCATCAGCGATAACTCCAGTTAATAACTTAACAGCTCTAATAGCATCATCATTCCCTGGAATTACATAATCAATATCATCAGGATCACAGTTTGTATCTACAATAGCTACTACTGGGATACCTAATTTCTTAGCCTCTGCTACCGCAATTTCCTCTCTACGAGGGTCAACAACAAATAGCACATCAGGAAGACCATTCATATCTCTAATTCCACCTAAGTTACGAACTAATTTAGTTCTTTCTTTCTCTAACTGCATTACTTCTTTCTTAGGTAAGACTTCAAAGATTCCATCTTCTTCCATTTGTTCTAACTCTTCTAAACGATCAATACGTTTACGAATAGTTTTGAAGTTAGTTAACATACCACCTAACCAACGTTCATTAACGTAAGGCATTCCACATCTTTCAGCTTCTTGCTTAATAGTTTCTTTAGCTTGCTTCTTAGTTCCTACGAAAAGAACTGTTTTACCTTCAGTTGCTAATTCACGAACAAAGTTATAAGCATCTTCAGCTAATTTAACTGTTTGCTGTAGATCTACTATGTAGATCCCATTTCTTTCTGTAAAGATGTATTGTTTCATCTTTGGATTCCATCTCTTAGTTTGATGTCCGAAATGAACTCCAGATTCTAATAGTTGTTTCATACTTACTACACCCATTACTGCGGCACCTCCTCTCGGTTTTTAATCCTCCACTCTCTTCTTCCCTTGCTAAAACCCTAAGGGCACCTTTAGCAAAGTCCAAAAGTGTGTGTGATTGATGTTCTTCTAACACCATTAAACAGTATACCACATTAAAAAAATAATATCAACAAGTTTTTTAATTATTTTTAAATTCAACAAAGAGTTTGAGATTAAAGTTATAATTTAGATTAAGCTTAAGGTTAAGACTGAGCAAGTTCAAAAAAATAAAGACATCATTATGATGTCCCAAAATAATTAAATCATTCAATTATTTGAAGTTAATTGTAATAATACCTCTTTAGCTGATATTGGTAGCTGAAAGGAATAAGTACCTGCTTTAATCTTAGTTTCAAGGTTTAACTTATCAGCTACTACAATAAATTGGTGTCTGTCTTCAATTACCCCTTGATGAATCAATAAAGTGGCTACCTCTCTACTAGATATTCCCTTAGGAATAGTTACTAAAATCTTTTTATTCTCCTGCTCTAACTCTTCTTTTATCTCTTTTTTTAACTCTTCTTTCAATTGTTCTTTTAATTGTCTAGTCAATTCTTCTTTGAATTTCTCCTGAGTAGCATCATTATCTTCTTGTACCTTTTCTACATCTTCTTCTATCACTGGATCTGTTTCACCTTTATTCTTTGTTGAAAGTTCTGAAGCTAACCCTGTTGACTTACTTGCTCCTACTTTTAAGTTATCATTTTGAACTTCATTATTATTTTGAAGTAATATGCCTTTATCTTTTGATTCTTCACCCTTGATTTTAGTCTCATTATTATCCTTTTCTAATGAAGCTAAAGATTCTGCTAAATTAAAGTTCTTCTTTAAATTAATATCCTCATGACTATAACTTTCTCCAGGAAAGGTCATCCCTAACCTTCTAGCTTCCTTTATAATCTCTTTTTCAGTAATTATATTCTCTTTTTGTAAATCCAAAGCAAAGAAATCTACATCTAAAGATAATACTAATGCTATAATCACAAGTGTAATCCCTATTCCTAACAGAGTATGGCGTAACATTAATTCTCCCTCCGATTATTAAATTTATAAATTAATTCTACTTCACGACTTCCCATATTCATCTTTTTTGCTATCTCTGCCATACCTAAACCTTCTGCCTTGAACTTCTTTATCTGTTGATAAGCAGGATTCTGATTAGTAGGGTTAAGTGTAGGTTTAGTCTTTATTTGATCACTTACTAGATTGATATTATCAATATTTTCATCTAACTTATCTAATTTAACATCAATATTATCAACTTTATCAATTAGTTTTTCAACTCTATCTTTTAATATGATTATTTCTTCTTTATATCTACCATTATCTAATTTATGGTTGAGCATCTGACCAAAATCATTGCTTCCTACTAGTGCATTAATTTCACCTTCTAGCTCTTCTTTTAAATTTCTAATCTCTGATAACATCTCATTTGCTAAATAATAATCATCATTATCCTGTTGAGAACGATAGGTTAAAAATAAAGAGATTATAATTACTACTAAACCTACAATAAACAAAATGTATTCCAAGTCTATTACCCCCATTTATACCTTAATATCAATATATCGTCCTGTTGTATTTAATTGCTTAGTTTCTTTTTGAGTTTCTTCATCTTCATTATTTTCTATTCTTCTCTTTCTATTTCTCTTTTTTCTTTCTTCTTTCTTATCATCCTCTTTTTTAATCTTCTTATGCTCTGTCTTTTCAGATTTATTTACTCTCTCCTGCTTTTTAATATCCTTTTGGTTTAATTCCTGCTGTAATTGATTTTGATAAATATTTGGCTTAGCTTTTCTACTCTGCTCTAGCTTACTAATATCTAGGGATCGAGAAAGTATAGTCTTAGGATTGATAGGCTCTACCACAAGCCCCACCTCCTTTAAGAGTAAGGTTTTGACTTAATTTGATCATCATCTAAATAATACTGAACAAATTTAGCAACCTCATCTATTCTTTTTACAGAAGTTCCCATATTTATAATTACCCCTGTATAAATAGTATCTTGAACCTTAATTTTTCCATTCTTACCCTCTTCTAACTTAGCTTTTAAATTCTTTCTATCCTTTTTTATCTCTTCAATCTCAGCAGCAAGTGCAAACCTCATTCTAGTTAACTGATTCAACAAATCCTGCTTATTGGCTGAAAGATGACCATCATTTTTTTCACGCTGATCCTTTAATAACTTTATATTCTTAATAACTTGATCTAATTTATCTTGCTTATCTTTAAAGAGATTATTCTTAGTATTATACTCATCTCTTGTGCCAGGAGTTATTCCTACAGAAACCTCTGTTGGGGTAGCTAAATTAGAACCGATGTTCTTAGCTACTATCTCTTTAGTGGCCCTTACCTTACCGCCAACAATTAATCCCTTCTTCTCCTCTACAACCACCTTATTACCAGCATCAACATTACTATGCATAATAGCATCTTGCACTACTAAGTCGCCTTCAGTTATAACTACTCCATTTTCAACAAACTTAATATTAATGTCTCCTTTTGCTCTTACAGTCCCTTTAATTGCACCAATAAAGCCTTTTTTAATAACAATTTGACCATCAGCTTCTATATGTCCTCCATAAACACTACCTTCTACCAAAACATTTCCTTGGGCTTTAATCTCCATGCCATCATTAACATTTCCATTTACTATGACACTACCTGTAAAATCAATATTTCCAGTTGATAAATCAACATCTCCTTTGACTGTATAAACATCTAAGACACTGATAGAATTGTGATTATAAACTACTTGACCTTCAATTTCTGCAGTTAATGACATACCATCTTCACTTAATTGTACATTTTGACCTACAGGTATGTCTATATCTTTAACAGGCGGAGGGGGCACCTCATCACCTATTACATTTTTGCCTGGTTTACCCTCTAGTGCTAAAGTTTTAGTAGCTAATACGTCTCCTGCTTCAACATTAATAATTCTACCTAAGTTACGAAAATCTGCACTACCATCATCTAACAGATTGACTTTCTTTTCAGAACTATTAATATCAAATTCAAAATTGATTCTGCCATCTTTCCCACAAACAGGCTCTTGTCCAACTGCTATTAAGAAATCCTCTAGTGGCTTTTTAGAATTAAAGGCTTCAGCAAACTCCTCTCTTTTTATACCAAATATTATACCTTCCTTATTCAACTCTTCCATTACATCTTCTAATGTAAATTCTCTTCCTCCAAGGGGTGGAGTATGGCTTATATAAGCTTTCATTTTATCATTACTTAATTCAAATTCTAAAGTAGCATCACGGTCTAATTCAGTTTTTCTATCAGCTATCTTAACCTTCTCTCCATTCAAGGTTAAAGCTTCACTAACTGCAGCATAATCCACTTCAACTATTTCCTTCTTCTCCAAAGTCTCTTCAATAGTATCCATCTTTACTTGTCTACCATTACCTACAGGCTGCTTTACTATTAGAAATATTCCCTCATCAGATATATCAATTTTAAATTCACCATCTTTGCTTTCAACTTCCTCTGTTAACTCTAAAGTAGCTTGATATGAATTTAAACCACCAAATAACCCAAAAATTTTCTTCTTCTCTTCAAGTAATTTTATAGAAATATCCTCTAAAGTAATCTCTTCATCTACTTTTTCATTAAATGCCTTATAAGCCTTTTCCAATGCAATCTCTTTATTCTTTGCTTCAATTTCAATCTTTTCAATGATTGTCACATTTAACCCCTCCTCCCTATTAAATTAAGCAAATAATAAATCCTTCTTTCTGCTAAGATATCCCCTTAATCGGAAAATAGCTTTAGTATGCAACTGCGAAATACGAGCAGTTGTTAAATCCATAATCTCTCCTATCTCTGTCAAAGTTAAATCTTCATAATAATAAAGGGAAACAACCAATTTTTCTTTTTCAGGTAATTTATCTATCGCCTCACCTAAAATAACCTTCATCTGATCATAAAAAAAGACATTATCAGGCTCTTTATCAGCAGAGTCGCTAATTAAATCCCTTAATTCTAGCTTATCTCCACCTTTAAGGTTAAAGAAGGATTCTAAAGAGATATTCTCTGGAATATTAACTTCAGCTAATAATTTATTAAACTCTTCCAAATTCAACCCCAACTCTGTTCTTACCTCTTCATCATCAGGATTTCTCCCTAACTTTTTCTGTAATTGGCGATAAGTATTAGTAAGCTCTTTTGACTTTCTTCTAATTGATTGAGGAACCCAATCCAGCTTTCTAATCTCATCATAAATAGCACCTCTTATTCTTGGAACGGCATAGGTAGAGAACTTAATCCCTCTATTAATATCAAATCTATCCATAGCATCAATCAATCCCAAAAAACCATAATTTAATAAATCGTCAAAAGTAAATCCATCAGGTATTTTTGTAATGACTCTTCCTGCAACATGTTTTACTAAAGGGGTATAGCTTAGAATAAGCTCCTCTTTAGACTTTTTACAATTACTCTTTTTATATTTTTTCCATAATAGATCTTCTTTTAAGTTATCTAATTTATTCATTTAAGGATTCCTCCTACTATTCCTGCTTTATACCTTTGATAACCTTTGCCAATTTCTCTGAATCCTCATTGATAATATTCATATTCTTCTTATCTATACTTTCAAATTCTAAAGGTGACATACTATCTAACTCTTCATTTTTAGAATTATTACTTTCTGCATTAGATGCTACCTGATTGATTGAACTCTCCATCTCTTCTTCTGTAGTATCATCTAAATTCGAATTTATTAATTGACCTATTATCCCACCTATTATACTAAAAACTGCCGATCCAATAAATATCCTTTTAATAATAGTTATCAAATCTAAATGCATAATTGTTGATACCATTAAAACTATAATAATAGCTACAATAGCAAATAATATCATAAATTGTTTGGTAAGGGAACTCACTATTTATAATCCCCTCCTTTATTAATTAATTATAATATAAATGCAATATACTAAACTACCTTTTAGTTAATAACTTAAGTATAAGTATGAGTATAAGTTATACTCATACTTATACTTGAACTCAGACTCAGAATTATTACAATATCCTATCATCTTGTTTTACTGTCTTAATAATTACTTTTCCTGTATCATTATATAATTCCATCGTTCTCCCGTAATTTTCTCCTACTTCAGCACCAATTATTTTAATCCTTTTCTTCTTAAGAATAGTCTCTACAGCTTCAATATTACGAGCACCTATCCTAATTCTATCATTAGAAGTTGAAAAATTAAACATTTGTGCTCCTCCAGCCATCTTAGCCTCTAAATTTCTAATATTAGCCCCTGCTTTTTTCAATTCTTCAATCAAAATATCTATTGCTGTATCTGCATATTTTTCAGGCTTACCCTGTTTACGATTAGATGGAAACTCTGGCAACATAACATGAGCCATTCCACCAATTTTACTGATACTATCATATAAAGTCAATCCCACACAAGAACCTAAACCTGATGTAATCAAAACATCACTCTCTTTTCCCACTTTAAGGTCAGCCATCCTTACTCTAATCTTATTACTAATCAACATCAACACCTAGCCTCTTTAGCATAAAATCTAAAGACTCAGGATTGGGAATTACAAAGAACTGACCATTAACTTCTAAATCCCCTAAAATCTCTGTTTCAATTACCAATGCATAGTCTCCTATCTGACCTAGTTCTATAAATGCGACCTCTAAAATAGCACCAGCCATATCATGGGCTAAAGCTGGAACATCAGGCATTATTTTAATATCAAGCATCTGAGAAAATGCATTCAAATTAGATCCTGTCAATATATTAGCTACTTCTTTAAGTGCTGACTCTTCTAGGTCTCCTATATTCTCTTCAATATTGACCTCTTCACCAATTAATAGGGAAATTAGTTTATTTGCACTATTATTTCCTAATGTAAATAAAACACCTCCATTAATATCTCCCATTATTCTTACCAAAATAGCAGCTATGAGGTTATCCGCCCCTCCCATAATCTCTGGAACTAAATCTATAGGCAAGATGCTTACCTTGGGAACTTTCATCTGAATCTTGTCATTTAGCATCTCCGACAGTGAGGTAGCAGCATTTCCTGCACCAATACTAGCAACCTCTCTTAATGCATCAAGCTGTATAGGACCTAATTTGGCCAACTTATCATCAATATGATTCATCAACTCTCACCTCTATAATCATTTAATATCTAAATTAAACCTTTTTTTCTTAGTTCACGCTGTTTAGCAAATAACCATTGCATAACTTTATCACGCTGACTTGTACTTTGATGGAAAAATTCCACTCCTATATTATACCTCTTAACTCCTTGCTTAAACTCTGCAAAAACCCTAACCACTTTCGCTAAGATTTTATCAAAAGAGAGGTTAGTAAAACTAAAATCTATCTCTAAAACCTGTCCTTCAACCACAGACCTATCTCTAGTAACCATTTTCAGCCCACTAGCACTAACATCTTGGATGATAGCATTTTTATACATATTAGCCTTATCAGATGTTATTAAGTCATCATAAGAGTCATTCTCTTCATTATAATTATCTATGTCAATTGAATCAGCATTATCAGCAATCACTCTAAATTCTGTCTCTTGATAGATATCTAATCTAAAGAACTGCCTTTCTTGTATCTTGCTGACCTCTCCAATCAATTCTACTATTAATAAAGGTGTGACTTCAACTTCCCTTTTAATAACCTTTACTGGTATTTTATATACCCCTGTGTTCTCTCTGAGCATAACATCTATTTTAGTTCCAAGTGCTATATTAATAACCCTACCTTCTGAGAAAGGTGTATTTATAGCAAAAATAGAACTATTTTTAACATCAGCTATCTGTGATGAATATTCTCCTTCATAATTTCCAAAAGGAACAATAACATCAACCCTCTGATTAATATCCAATTTTCTATTAAGGTCAAATCTCTTTACTACTTGGGCGTTTCTCTTCAAACCCTAGCACCTCCTACTCAAGTCCCAATTAAATCCCTAAAAGTTTATTAAATAATCCCCTAATTCCTTTAGTTTCTTGAGAAACTTCTGTATCTATTAGCTTAGCAGCAGTCAGATTAATACTTTTAGAAGCCTTAGCTCTTGGAAATTCCAAGAGAAATGGGCTACGACTCATTACAGATTTTACTACAGCATTATCTTTAGGTATAACCCCTAACAGTTCAATATCTAGTTCAAGAAAGTCAGAAGCAGTCTTAATTAAGCGGTTAGCTATTCTCTCTCCTTCTTTTTCATTCTCAGCTTGGTTAATGACAAGTTTAATATTGGCTTCTTTATCATGTTTACTAATCACCTTAACAACTCCATAAGCATCAGTTATAGAAGTAGGCTCAGGAGTAGAGATAACAATAGCTTCATCGGCACCTAAAATAAAATTAACTACATTATGGGCTAGCCCCGCCCCTGTATCAATCAAAATAATATCAAATTCTTCTCCAACTCTAACAAAATCACTGATTAAATTATTAATTTGATATTGGGATAAGTTAGCTAGCTCTTGTATCCCTGAACCTCCAGGAATTAATGATAGCCCATTAGGACCTTCAACAATAACTTCTTCTAAGTTCTTACGCCCTTGAATTACATGCTCTAAATTATAGGTAGGGGTTACACCCAAAATAACATCCAGATTAGCCATACCTAAATCAGCATCAAAAACTATTACCTTTTTTTCCAATGCATTCAAGGCTAAAGCTAAATTAGCAGTGAAGTTGGATTTGCCTACCCCACCTTTGCCACTAGTAACAGTATAAATATAAGCACCTTTACCTCTTGTATTTCTTTCTTTTTTTCCTTTATCCTTTTCTACCTTCATTTTTTCTACTAGATTTCTTAGCTTGGATGCTTGGTCATTCATAGCTTTAGCCCCTTTAATATATCTTCTATTAATTGTTCAGATTCTGGCAATTTAATATCCTCTGGCACATCTTGACCAACAGTTATATAGGATAAAGGTTTTTTAGCCTTGGCAGTAGCCTCTAGTATGGTACCCCAAGAGTTAGTTTCATCAAGTTTAGTAATAATCAATTTATCCAAATCAATTTCATTATAGACTTCTATAATCTTCATCAGATCATCTACTTTAGTAGTAGCACTTAATACTAAATATATCTCATCAATAGGGACATTATTAATAAATCCTTTCAATTCAGAGATATGAAGCTGATTATTCTGACTTCTACCAGCGGTATCCACCAAAACCAAATCATATCCTTCATAACCCTCAATCGCATTTAGTAACTCTTGAGGAGTAAAGACAACCTCTAAAGGCAAATTAATAATCTCACTATAAGTCTTTAACTGCTCTACTGCTGCAATCCTATAGGTATCAGCAGTAATTAACCCAACTTTCTTATTCTCAAATAATGAAAATCTTGCTGCTAGCTTTGCTAAAGTCGTGGTCTTACCAACTCCTGTTGGACCTACTAGAGATATAATCTTGGTCTTACCTGCTTCCAATTCAATTGGTTGAATATCGATAAGTTCTTCTTTGATTTTCTCTCTTAAGATATCCTTAACCTCTTCATTATCTAACTCTGTCAAACTTACCTTATCAGCAATCTCCTCAGCCAGCTCTCTTGACATCTTTCTACTTAGCCCCAAAGTCCATAAAGCCTCAATTAACTTTTCTAATGATGGATTTACCACTAAATGCAGAGGTTGTTGATTCTTACTTTTAATCTCTCCCATCATATCATTCATCATATTCTTCATCTGAGATAACTCTAACTTTAGAATATTATTTTCAGTAATTTGCTTACCATCATTTAACTTACTTTCTTTTCTCTTTTTAGTATCCTGATCAACTGTAGCTATCACTTCTACCATCTTTTTGGCAAATAGTCCAAAAAAGCCACCTTGTTTAAATTTACGAGTATGCAAAATAATTGCATCAGCTCCTAAATCTGATTTGACTTTTAAGATAGCTTCTTGCATCGTCTCTGCACGATATTTTTTTATCTTCATCTATACTCTCACCATCCCTACTGTTTGAACATTGAGGTATGACTCTAGCTCATTAAAAGATAATACTGTCAAATTTGGTGCTACCTGCTCAGTCAATTGCTTAAAATGATATCTAACTATCGGTGAAGTTAGAACAATCGGCTCAATGCCCTGAGTAGTCACTTGTTCAATCTTTTCAGATAAACTATTAAATATCTGCTGTGCCTTGTTTGGATTTAAAGCAATATATGAACCTTGATCACTATGCTGGATAGAATTGGATATTTCTTCTTCTAACTCTGGCGCCAAGGTGATAACATACATTTCATTATTATCTCCCTTATATTTCTTAGAAATATGCCTAGATAAGGCTTCTTGTCTGACATATTCAGTTAGAATCCCTATATCATGTGTATTCTTAGCTTGATCAGCTAATACCTCTAAGATAGAGACTAAATCCCTAATTGAAACACCTTCTTTTAATAAGTTCTGTAATACCTTCTGAACTTGACCAATTGTTAATAGATCTGGAATCAACTCATCAATAACTGCAGAGTAGTCTTCCTTAATATTATCAATCAATTCCTTAACCTCTTGTCTACCTAATAATTCATAAGCATGAGATTTAATTAATTCTGTCAAATGAGTTGCCATTACAGAAGGAGGATCTACTACTGTATACCCTGCCATCTCAGCTCTTTCTCTATCATCTTCATCAATCCAAATAGCTGGCAATCCAAAGGCAGGCTCAGTTGTCTCTCTACCATTAATCTCTTCGCTAACCATTCCAGAGTCCATAGCTAGATAACCATCGACTTTGATGTCATGTTGAGCGATCTCAATTCCTCTCAAATTAACTCGATAATAGTTTGGCTCTAATTGCATATTATCTCTAATGCGAATCGGAGGAATAATAATACCTAATTCTAAAGCACATTGACGTCGAATCATAGAAACTCTATCTAATAAGTCTCCTCCTTGTTCAGGAACAACTAAAGGAATTAGGTTATAACCAACCTCTAACTCCATTGGGTCAACCTGTAATAGTTGAGACAAGTTCTCTGGTTCTCGATATTCTTCTATCTCTTCTTCTTCTTGATCAGAGACCATCTCTTCTTCCTTCTCTTTACCAGCCTGATACATCATATAACCTGTTACTCCAAGAATTACAGATAATAACAAAAAAGGAAAGGTTGGTAATGGTGTTGCTACTCCTAATAGAAGGATTACAGCAGAAACCATCATCAATGTCTTTGGCTGATTAAATAATTGTTTCGTAAAGTCTTGACCTAAGTTACCCTCAGATGCTGCTCTAGTAACAACAATACCTGTTGCAGTAGAGATTAATAAGGCAGGAATCTGACTTACCAGACCATCACCTACTGTTAATAAAGTATAAGTCTGCAATGCATCCAATATAGGTAATTTCAATTGAATAACTCCAATAACCAAACCACCCAATACGTTGATTAGGGTGATAATAATCCCAGCAATAGCATCACCCTTTACGAATTTACTGGCACCATCCATGGCACCATAAAAATCAGCCTCCTGTCTGATCTCTTCTCTCTTCTTTCTAGCTTCAGCTTCAGTAATCAACCCTGAACTCAAGTCAGCATCGATACTCATCTGTTTACCAGGCATAGCATCCAAGGTAAAGCGAGCTGCTACCTCAGACACACGCTCAGAACCTTTAGTAATTACAATAAACTGGATAACAACTAGAATAACGAAGATAACAAAACCTACTACATAGTTACCACCAACAACGAAATCCCCAAAAGCTTCAATTACCTTTCCAGCATTGGCTTGTCCCAAAATCAAACGGGTGGTCGATACATTTAAAGCCAATCTAAATAGAGTAGCTATCAATAGTAATGATGGAAATACCGATAGCTCTAAAGGATTTACCAAATACATTGATACTAATAAAATCGTTAAACCTAAGCTAATATTTAAGGTCAATAATAAGTCTAATAGAAATGTTGGTAATGGAATGATGAACATTACTACTACTAAAATAACAGCTATCGCAAATAATACATCACTATATTGACCTAAGTTACTTCTCTGTACTCCTTCTAAAGGTGTAGCCATTACTATGACCTCCTTTCTTGATCTAATTGATAAACATAAGCTAGAACTTCAGCTACTGCTTGGTATAAGTCAAGAGGTATCTCTTCACCAATATCCACAATCCTATATAAAGCCCGAGCTAAGGGTTTCTCTTCTACAATCTCAATATTATTTTCTTTAGCAACCTCTCTAATTCTCAATGCCAATTCATCTTGCCCTTTAGCTACGACAATTGGAACATCCATCTCATCCATATCAAATTTAATAGCTACAGCAAAATGGGTTGGGTTAGTAATAACAACTGAAGCATCAGGTATATCCTGCATCATCCTACTCATAGCCAACTCTTGTTGCTTCTGTCTACGCTTAGATTTGACTTCTGGCTTACCCTCAGCATTCTCCCTTTCTTGTTTAATCTCTTCTTTACTCATCTTCAAATCTTCTTCATGTTGCCATTTTTGATACATAAAATCTAGTATCCCTAATATAATAAAAACTGCACTTATCTTCATAGCTAAAGAATAGGCAGTATCTCCTATTAAATTTAATGAACTCGCCCAACTACTATTAACTAACACTGCAAATTTACTTGCAACCTTTTTAATAGTACTATAAGCTATTGAAACAACAATAATTATCTTCATAATAGATTTCAGCATCTCTACCAAAGAACGTTTAGAAAACATCTGCTTAGCACCCTTTAAGGGGTTTAGCTTACTGAATTTAGGGGCTATAGCTTTAGGTGTATATAAAAAACCTACTTGTGCACAACTTACTGCCACTCCCACAAAAGCTCCTACTAATAATAATGGAGCAACTATCTTTACAATAAAAACTATTACCTCAATAAGCAAAGTATGAAAGTTATTAATAGATAATTCCATATCAAAATAATTAATAAATACCTTATTAGTAAAAGTAATAATCTCTTGAAGCATATATCTAAACCAAAAAGATAGCATCAAAAAACTAAATAAGAGAGTAAAAGCACTATTCAACTCTTTACTCTTAGCAACCTGTCCCTCTTTTCTAGCCTCACTTCTCTTCTTGGGGGTGGCTTTTTCTGTTTTCTCTCCTGATGCCATATTTTTATCCTCTTTCTATCTCATTAGTTTTAATATCTTATAGATACTATCAGTTGTCCCATTAAAGAGGTCTTGTAAGGTATTTATATAACTTGGTAAAATAATAATTAAAAATATTAGACCTATAAGCACCTTAGTAGGCATCCCCATCATAAAGACATTTATTTGAGGAACAACTCTAGCTACTAAACCAAAGGCTACATCTACTACAAATAGAATAGATATAACTGGTAAAGCTAATCTAAAACCTAATGGAAATAAATCACCAACAATTCTAAATAAGGCCCATACTAGCTCTGACGACCAGTGAAATTTAGTCACTCCTACTATATTAAAACTATCAGTTAATGCTTTTAACAAATAATGGTGTCCATTGATAACCAAAAAAAGTAATGTAGCCAATATATTCTTAAACTGACCAACTAAAGGGGCTTGCATCCCATTTTGAGGGTCAATTACACTAGCCATTGCAAAACCTATTCTTGTATCAATAAACTGTCCTGCTAATTGCAGGGCCATAAAATTTAATAGCATGATAAACCCTATTATAAATCCAATAAATAACTCAACTATAATCTGAAAAGAAATAGTTAATAAGCCTTCTGGAACATTCATCCCTGCAAAAGAAGTAATCGGTAATATAATAATCGTAATAAATACTGCCAATCCTACCTTTAACCTATTAGGTAAGGATTTACTTCCAAAGATAGGAGCCACTACCAAAAAACCCAAAACCCTTGCTAAAATCAATACAAAATAATAGACTTGATTTGTCAGTTCTTCTGCTAGCATCTCTTCTCACCCCTATCAGCCAATATAATTAGGGAGATTAGTAAATAATTCAGTCATAAAGTCTACTAAAACATTTAACATCCAGGGACCAAAAAAGATAATAGCAGATAATACTGCTAAAATCTTAGGAATAAAGGTCAAAGTCTGTTCTTGAATTTGAGTAGTTGCTTGAAAGATACTAACCAATAACCCCACAGCCATACCCAAACCTAACATAGGTGCCGATACTTTAATCACTGTAATTAATGCCCTTGTCCCTAACTCAATTACTAACGTTTGATTCATCTAAAGTCCTCCTTTAATGAAAGGTCTCTACCAAAGATTTAATTACCAAATACCAGCCATCAACTAAAACAAACAGAAGTATCTTAAATGGTAATGAAATCATTACCGGAGGTAACATCATCATTCCCATAGACATTAAGGTACTTGCTACTATCATATCGATCACTATAAATGGTAAATAAATCATAAACCCAATCTGGAAAGCAGTCTTTAACTCACTGATAACAAAAGCAGGGACTAAAACATAGGTTGGAATATCGTCCTTATTATCAGGTCTATCAACCTTAGACATATTAACAAAGAGTGCTAAATCTTTCTCACGAGTCTGTTTAAACATAAAACCTCTTAATGGATTTAATGCTTTTTCTAAAGCAGCACTTTGACTTATTTCCTCATTCAAATATGGCTGTAATGCTTGATCATTAATCTGTGTCCAAACTGGAGCCATAATATAGATTGTCATAAAGATTGCTAAACCTATTATAACTTGGTTAGGTGGCATCTGTTGAGTTGCTAAAGCTCTTCTTAATAGTGATAAGACAACAATAATTCTAGTAAAGGATGTTACCAAAATCAAAATTGCTGGAGCTAAAGTTAATACTGTCAGTAATAATAGTATCTTTAATGAAAGAGCTAAATCCTGAGGTCCCCCACCTTCTGTCCCATCACCAATTTGAATCTTTAGATTGGGGATAGTAAATCTAGTTTCAGCAAAAGCATTATTTTGTACTATTATCAGTATCATCAAAGTTAATATTAAAATTTGCACCCATCTCTGCTTCATCGAATCATTCCTTACTATTCTTCAAGAGAGCTGATTCTCCTTTCCCTTGAAGTTCTAAATTTATTGTATCAACCTCTTCGATAAATTCGATCTTCTCCTTAGTAGAGGATAATAGCCAAACCTTATCTACTACCTTAACCAGATATAAAATATGGTCAGTACTCAAATAACACTTCTCTAATACTTGAAGTTGATTTGTTTGGTTAAAGATACTTCTTTTATCCTTCATAAATTTAACTATAAGATAAAAGATAGCTAGTACGATTAACAATGCAAATAAGACCTTTACTAGTTCAAAAGCATACTCCATATTATCAATCCTTAGATTATAATTTACTTAAGCGTTCAGCAGAACTTACAATATCAGTTACTCTAAAGCCAAAGTTTTCATCAATAACAACAACTTCTCCTTTAGCAATCAATTTCCCATTAACCAATAAGTCTACTGCTTCTCCTGCCAATCTATCCAATTCAATAACAGAGCCTGGTCCTAATTCTAGAATATCTTTAATAGACATTCTAGTCTTTCCTAAACGAACTGTCAATTCTAAGGGGACATCATGAATTAATCTAATATCATTATTTAATCCCTGTCCTTGTGGCATACCTAATTCATTAAACTCTACGGATTGTACCTCAACATTCTGCTGTTGCATTGGTTGTTGGTACATTGGTTGTTGATACATAGGTTGTTGACCCTGCTGTGGAGCTTGTTGTTGGTTTATTTGCTGTTGTCTTTGTTGCTGATTTTGTTGTTGATAGCCTTGTTGATTCATTCCTTGCTGTGGCTGTTGTGCTTGACTAGGAGGTTGCTTTTGATCTTGAGCAGGAGTTTCATCTTCCCCACTAGTATCCATACTACCCATTAATGCACTTGCTAGCTTTTGGGCAAATTCAATAGTCATAACCTGGATAATTTGACTATCAATTAAATCACCAATATGCATATCAAAGACTACCTTTACAACTGTATCATCATCACTAACACCTTCTAGATTAAAAATATCACTACTTAACTCTAACAGTTCTGCCTTAGGTGGAGATATATTAATTTTATCTCCTTCGAAAAAGTCAGACATCGAAGTAGATGCTGAACCCATCATCTGATTCATCGCTTCTCCCACAGCACTAACATGAAGCTCACTTAACTCCTCAGGAGGGGCAGTTCCATCTCCTCCCATCATTAAATCAGTAATAATTGCAGCATCACTGACCTCAAGTATCAATTGATTACTTCCTTTTAGGCCTTCAACATATTGAACATCTACTACGATACAAGGCCTATTATAACTGTCGACTAAGTCTGCTACTGTACTAAACTCTACACGGGGCGTTGTAATCTCTACTTTTTGATTTAACAAACCATATAAAGCTGTAGCAGCTGAACCCATAGAAATATTAGCAACCTCACCTAAAGCATCTTTCTCTAAATCTGTTAATATATCTTCCATATCTGTTTTATTAGTATTATCATCTACCTCGTCTTCCATACCACCATTTAACAAAGCATTGATTTCTTCTTGTGACAAAGCATCATTCATGGTCTTCATCCTCCCAATCATCTTCAGGAATAGCTGAAGTAATTTCTACAGCCAACTTGCTTCCACGCTTTCCTGGTTTTGCAGAAAATTTCTTCTTATTATTAATATATATTATCAGGTCTTCAGTCGTTTTAGTATTAAGCTTAATTACGTCTCCTGCTCCTAACTGTAATAATTGAGCTACAGTAATATTTGTTTTACCTAATTGTGCCTCAATTGGTAGCTTAGCTTTACCTAACCTTTGTTTTATCTTATTTAAGCTCTCAACAGCCTTATCCTTTCTTGCTGATGAAAACCAGTATTGAGCACTTAACTTAGATACAATTGGCTCTAAAACAATATAGGGTATACTAATATTTATCAGTCCATCAACCTTGCCAATTGCTGCCTCAAAAGTAGCTAATATAACCATGTCATTATTAGGAACAATTTGGGTAAACTGTGGATTAGATTCAAGCTCCTTTACTCTAGGTCTTAAATCAACCACGTTCTCCCATGCTTCACTAAAACTATCTAAAATACTTTTATTAATCTTCTTTAACACTACCTCTTCAATATCAGTAAATTCCCTAACCATACTTAATGTTCCCTCAATATTTCCTCCAAATAGACGCTCAATAATAGCATAACCTATTCTAGGGTTAATCTCAATAATAAATTCTCCATGAAGAGGATAGAAATCACAAACAGACAAAATTGTAGGTTGAGGTAAAGAACTTACAAACTCCTCATAGGATAACTGATCAATTGATGCTAACTCAAACTTGGTCATTGTTCTCAATTGGGTAGAAATAGTAGTACTTAATAATCGAGCAAATCCTTCATAAACCATTCTTAAAGTCCTTAGCTGATCCTTAGATAGCTTATTAGGATGCTTAAAGTCATAAACCTCCACTACTTCTGCTCCATTATCTTTTAGCTCTTCTGTTTCTACCTGTCCTGAGGATAATGCTTCCAATAAAGAATCTATTTCATTTTGGGATAACACTCTATTTGATGACATATTTCTCCCCCTACTCCATTAAAGAATTAAATATAATTATATTTAATCCTTCATAAATCATCATCTTTCTTATATAATAAAAACTTTTCAAGTAAAAATTATAATTTTTTATTAATAATAGCTATTGAACCACAAAATCAGTAAAGAAGACATTTGTTACTTTACCTTTAATCAAGTTTTGATTTATCTTATTCATAATTTCAGTTCTTAACTTTCTAACCCCTTCATTAGAATTGATTTGATTATAATCTTTTCCTCTTAAAATTGTTATAATTGCATCTCTTATTTGTGGTTGTCTTTCTGTAAGCTCAGCAACTACTTTATCATTACTAACCTCTAAGACAATATTAACTTTAATAAATCTTCTACCATCAGCTAGATTGACTAAGAACTGACCAATTGGTGTAGTCGTTCCTAACTCTTTAGAAGTATTATCAGTCTGTGCTCTATTATTTGTATTATTTCCTAATGCAAATTTGGTGAACATAAAATATGACGCTCCACTAGCTAATAGGACAGATATAAAGATAGCCAATATAATTATAATTATATTGTTACCTCCCTTTTCCTCACTCATTACTCATCCCCTCCTCTTCATCCATTCTCAATATTATTAAATCTACTCGTCGATTTCTTGCTCTATGATCTTCAGTATCATTATCTACCAATGGTTTATATTTAGAGTATCCTGCTGCAGATAGACGAACAGGATCAATCCCATTTTTTTCAATAAAATATCTAATTACATTAGTAGCTCTTGTTGTAGATAGTTCCCAATTTGATGGATATTTAGAGTTACTAATAGGCCAATTATCAGTGTGTCCTTCTACTACTATATTATTATCTAAACCTTCAATAAAACTAGACATCTTATTTAAGATTTGATGAGCACTATCTTTGATCTCTGCTTGACCTAAGTCAAATAATACCTTTCCGGTAAAGTGAATAGTCAAACCCCGATCAGTTATTTCTAAACTAATATCCTCTGCTAAACCCTCTTGTTCAACATAATTACTGATCTTACCTTGTAAATTTTCAAAATCTTTAAAGCTTGGATTTTGAGCATCAAACCCTGTATCTATCAGTGCACCTTTTACTATAGTTTTACCACCTGTCAATACACCAAGCTTTCCCTGTAGACCTTCCATCATCATCTGAAATTTCTCAGCATCAATACTAGAAAAAGAGTATAGTAGTACGAAAAAGCAGAGTAACAGTGTCATCATATCACCATAGGTAGCTAACCAACCAGCACCACCACTATCCTCTTGCTTAGGTTTCTTATCCCTCGGCATTCATACCCCCTCCTTCTTCAGAACTGATGCCACTTCTAGAACTTGGTGATAGGAAGGCTTTTAATTTTTCTTCTACAATTCTTGGATTCTCTCCAGCTTGAATAGATAAAATCCCTTCAATCATAACCTCTTTAGATAATATTTCTTGTTCACTTTTTACCTTTAATTTTGCTCCTACTGGTAGGAAGAACATATTAGCCATCAAAGAACCATACAACGTTGTAATTAAAGCTACCGACATTCCAGCTCCCAAAGAGCTTGGGTCATCTAAACCAGCTAACATACCAATCAGTCCTACCAAAGTACCAATCATACCAAAGGCTGGAGATAACTCTGCCCCTGTATCAAAGACCCCTTTGTTGACTGAATGGCGCTCTTCTATAAAGTTCAATTCTGTCTCCATAATGCTCTTTACAAGCTGTGGGTCTGTACCATCAACTATCAACTGTACTCCCTTTTTTAGAAACTCATCATCTAATTCATATACTTCTTCTTCTAAGGCCAGTAATCCTTCTCTTCTTGCTTTCTCTGCAAAGCTTACTAGAATAGAGATAATATCTCCAGCCTCATTACTCTGACCAGAGAATACTATCTTCATTGATGCTACAGCATTCTTTAACTGTTTAAAAGAATAAGCTAGAATAATTCCACCTAAAGTTCCTCCAACTACAATTAAAATAGAAGGAATGTTCAAAAACATCATCAAGCTCCCCTGTTGAAACATCCCCATTAAAACCAGTATAATCGCTAATGCTAATCCAACAATTGATGCTAAATCCATTCTGTCACCTCACTTTTATTCAGGTCGAAAGGCTATTTTTCTCTTGTAGTTAATTGCCTTTTCAACCACTTCCTCAACATCCTCTTTAACTACCAATCTATGATTTGTAGTTAATGTAACCACAGTATCAGGGGTGGACTCTATAGTCTCAATTAACTCTGCATTGATTACTAACTTAGAATCATTTAATCTAGTTAACTCTATAATAACCCTCACATCCTTTATCAAGCAAGTATAAGATAATAAATAAATTTATAGTTCCATAATATATCAATTTATGAGTAAAGGTATAATACCTTTACTCATAAATTTAGATATTTCAACCAAACTTATCTCTTAAGATTTACTAACTGCTCCAATATCTGATCACCAGTAGAGATAATCTTAGAATTGGCTTGGAATCCACGCTGAGTTGTAATCATTTCAGTCATTTCTCCTGATAAATCTACATTAGACATCTCTAGACTACCTGCTGATACAACACCAACCCCATTATCACCTGGTGAACCTATCCTAGCTAAACCAGAGTTATTAGAAGTTCTATATACAGTAGACCCTTCTTCTGTTAAACCAGCTGGATTGTTGAATGTAGCCACTGCCACTCTACCAATTGTCTGCTTCATACCATTATCATAAAGTCCAGTAATTGTACCTGATTTGTCAACAGCAAACTTTTTAATCGAACCAGCTTTATATCCTGTTGGCGTATCTGCATCAGCATCCATAGAACCAGCACGTTGTTTTATTTCAGAAAAATCTAAAGTAATTGGAGTTGGACTATTTGCTGAAATAGGATCTGTCGGAATGATACCACCTCCACTAGGAGTAAAACTTAACACTGGAAACTCTGCATTACCATTTTCAATATCTTCGATTGATTTTCCATCAATAGTTGCTATATTACCATTAGTCTCATCAAAAGTGATAGTACCAGTTAAATCTCCATTACCATTTAAAGTAGCATTATTAATATCATCTACCCCACCAATATCAGTTATCTCATAACTCCATTCATTATTAGCCTCTTTAGTAAACTCTAACTGTACTTTATGAGTTGTTCCCAAAGAATCATAAACATCCACAGTAGTTACATTAGTTGCCTTAGCTTTGCCAACTACGGCATCAGCATCTAGGTTCCCAGAATAAGGGATTTTGTCTGTTGCTTGAGCAGGCATTGATTGTTTTAAACTAAGATCTGTCAAATTACCATTAATATTAATATCTCCATTAGCATCTGCCATCCAACCTTGCATTCTATAACCAGTAGTTGAATTGACCAGATAACCATCTCTATCAAAAACACTAGCTCCTGCTCTACTATACACAGGCCCTGTTCCTGATTCCATAATAAAGAACCCTTCACCATCTATTGCCAAATCAGTATTGATGCCTGTATATTGTAAGTTACCTTGCCCCATATTCTTATCAATACTACCTAATGATACACCCAAACCAACTTGTTGAGGGTTTGTTCCCCCTCTTCCCTCTTGGGGTGCTGATGCCCCTTGAATAGTTTGACTAAACATTGTCTTAAAGGTAGCTCTACTGCCTTTAAACCCTGCAGTATTAACATTGGCAATATTGTTACCAATAACATCCATCTTGCTCATATGGGCTTTTAAACCTGATACTCCAGCATACAGTGAACGTAACATATATATAAAACCTCCTGTTTTTTAGTTGATAGTTGATAGTTGATAGTTGATAGTTGAAATCTATATTTATTTGATTCTAACTATTCACTATACACTATCAACTCTACACTACTTTTTAATCGCTTCTATCATTCCACGATTAATAACCTCCCATTAGGGTCCAGTTATTTCATAACTATTGCACTATCTATATTGGTAAATAAATTTTCTTGCATACTATCTTTATCCATTGCAGTTATTACTGTATTATTGTTCACACTAACAATATACGCATTATTATTAATCAAAACTAGTGATTCCTTAGCACCTTTGCTTTTGGCCTTATCAATTGCTGTTTCTAATTTATTTATTTCATCTTTAGTAAAGTCTATACTCCTTGCTTGCAGACGTTTTTTTGCATGTTTTGATAGTTTTAAATCAGTTCTATCTTCGACTTTATTATTAAATAAATCTTTAAATGTACTGGTCTGTTTTTTATTATTTAGCTTGCTGGATTTTAAGTTGGAATCTTGGGACAAATGCAAAGGGTGGTTGGAATAAATTCTATTCACACTAGCACCCCCTCTTCTGCTAGGATAATATCTCTTGAATATTATCTAGTGGATAATTCTCACCATCAATAATTAGTTGAGGAGTGCCCTCAGAAAAGTCTACTCTTTCTACCACTCCAGTAATTGTACTTTCTTCATTTTCACTCTCTTCACCTTCAGCACCTTCAGCACTCTCAGTATTATCAGCATCCTCAGTATTATCAGCATCCTCAGTCTCTGCAGGTTTAATGACTGTAACCTTTTTTCCTACCAGATTAGCTGACTGTAATATCTCTTGATACTTCGAATTACTCTGCTGTAATAACATGAAATTTTCCATATTTTTATTTAAATTTTGAGTCTGCTCCAAAGAACTAAACTGTGCCATTTGAGAAATAAACTCTTTATCCTCCATTGGTTTCATCGGGTCTTGATACTTCAATTGGGTAATTAATAGTTTTAAAAAAGCATCTTTGCCCAGCCCATTATCAGTATTAGTACTCTTAGTAGTATTATTTGTCTGTGTTACATCACTAACATTTTGCCATGTTGCTTCTTCTGTACTCATCTCTTCCCCTCCTAGACAACATAGTCGACATCATCATCCTCAATAACTCCTGTCTCCTCTTTAACCTCATCTACTACAAACTCCTCATCAAGATCAGCTAAATCTTCCATATCTAAGCTAAATCTACTTCCACTTTGCTTAGCATTGTTTTGAGAGAATCCAAACTGACTATTCCCACTAAAGTTTTGGGCTAACTCTTCGCCATTATGGCCTGTAGAAACATCAAAATTATCTACTTGTAAGTTCTTTTGACCTAAACTATTCTTCAATTTAGCTAAATTACCTTCTAGCAAATCCTTTACTTGACCATTTTCAGCCAGAATTTTAGCTGACACTACCCCATCCTTAATAGTAACTTTAAGGTGCAACCTTCCTAGAGCTTCTGGTCTTAATTCAATAGTCACATTTTTACCTTTGGTGCTAGAACTCATATCAACTTGCTCTTGAATTTGGTTAACTATGTTCTTAAAGGCGACCTCTTTATTTCCTACAGTTACTTTATTAGAAGTAGTAGTTTCTACTTGTTGAGAATTGTTAACAGCAAAGTTCTTAACAGAACTAAAATCAATCTCTTTACTTCCCTGCTGTTCACTATTAGCAAGAGTATCTTTTAATTTTTCAGTAAAGATCTGTTCACCTTTAATAATTCCTTGCTTGTCATCTAAAGCTAGCTCTTTTCCTTCTATATTTATATTACGTTCTACCTTATTTTGATTATCTCTACTTAATTTAGCTATATTAGCTTGATTGATTGCTCTATGATGTATTATTCGATGTTTTTCATTATCACTATCACTAACAACTTTTCCTTTTAGCTTAGTCAATAGTTCCTGCAACTCATCTTTAGCAAATAATTTAGAGTCTTTTAAATCCACTTTTTTCAATTCAGCTTTAAAGGCTTTCAAACCTTTAATTAGACCTTTAAGTGATTGATTTAATTCTAGTTTCTCACCTTTACTCCCAACTGTTGATAACTTAAGGTTACTAAGCTGATTGATAATATTAGTTAAAGCAGTCATTGCCTCTTCTATCTCCTCTTGGCTAAGCTCTTTAGGATCTTTTTCAATTACTTCTTCTAATTTTTCAATATCTTTTGCATCTAATTTGACCTTATCTTCCTCAGAGTTATTAGAATCTTTGTTAGAAGATTTATCAATATTTCTCTGTAATGAGGATACAAAATCATTATTTTTATCATTCTTCTCTACACTACTATTTTTGGGTGTAGAAGTAGGCTTAGTACTCATTAAGTTCATCATTGAAACCATAGCAGTCATCTTATCTTCTCACCTCCTTTCAATAAGATAGTTGAGTAGAGATATCAGCAGCTATATTTGTGTCCATTTGAGATAATATTTCTGCTACTATTTCTTCATCCATCTGATTTAAGATATCAATTACCAGTTTCATATCCAATTTAGGCAGTATATCAGCAGATTTGGCTGCTTCCATTTCAGAATATACATCTGCTAGACGTTTTACTTTAGCCTTATAATCTCTTGTATCTTCAGTAATTTTTTCAATATCTGATTGTAAATTACTGATAGTATCTTCCTGACCTGCGACTTTACTATCACGAGCCTTTAGCTCTGCTAATAAACTTTGATTCTGACCTTCTACCTCAGATAATTTATCCTGTAAATTCTTCAGTTGCTCTTCCAACCCTTTATTTTTATCCTTAGTTACTATGTATTCAGCAACTACAGGAATACTCTTCACTTTTGTTAACACCTGCTCTTTAATAGTTTCAAATGTAAAGACTTTAAAATAATTTAATAAAAATAATGTTGCTCCAGCTAAAATTAATAACATCAACATTCCTAGGAGTATCTTTTTCATAGATGACTTCCTCCTAATTTCATATTTATCTAGATAATAGACCTAACTCAAAATAGGTTTTTAAATTAATATAATCTATGAACAAGTAATAATTATAAAGTCTTAATCAAAGTATAATCATTCTATAAGGTATTAAATAAGTCCATCCAAACTATTATCTTTACGGTTAAATTTATTTGTAGCAAGCTCATCATTTAATTTTTGCTCTTCTGCTAAAAACCTCTTCCAATACTCTTCATATTTTCTTTCTTTTAATTTAGCTAAAGCCTTCTTCTCTTTGGTCTTAGCAAGTAACTTTTTACGACATTTACTTATCTCTTCATCCCAGTACTCTAACTTCAATGTCAAATCTTCTACCATATCTTGTAAGTAATTAAGATACTTACGAGATTCTAAAGCATTAATTAAATTGATAGCTCTTTCTTCAGATTCTTCTAATTTTTTCTGTATTTGCTTCTTATCATTTATAATAGAATTAATCTCATCTTCTACCTTTTGGCGCTGTTGCATTAAGTTAGCTAATTCCTTCTTAATAGACTCCTCTTCTTGCTCCTTTAAATCTAAGATTGACTGTAACCTGAAATTAAATTTTTTCAATTAGATCACTCTCCAGCAAAGATACTTGTCAACCAATTGATTGTATCTTCATAGCTACTAGCCTCATTAACTCCTTGTCGTAAAAATCTATTTACTTCATCTAATTTATCAAGAGCATAATCTAACTTAGGATCACTACCAGCCTCATAAGCACCTATAGTAACCAAGTCTTTTGCTTCTTCATAGGTTGCAAGAACATTTCTTAATTCACTAGCAGCCCTCTTATGCTCATCACTAATAATCTCACCCATAACACGACTGGCACTCTCTAAGATATCAACAGCAGGATAATGGTTCTTAGCTGCTAAACTTCTCGATAAGATAATATGTCCGTCTAAAATACCTCTAACAGCATCTGCAATAGGCTCATTCATATCATCACCTTCTACTAATACTGTATATAGTCCTGTAATGGTCCCCTGTTCATTAGTTCCTGCTCTTTCCATCAACTTAGGTAATATAGCGAAAACTGATGGAGTATAGCCTCTAGTGGCAGGTGGTTCCCCTACAGCCAAACCTACCTCACGTTGAGCCATAGCAAATCTAGTTACAGAGTCCATCATCAACATCACATCTTTTCCTTGATCTCTAAAGTACTCAGCAATAGTAGTAGCCACTAAGGCACCTTTTAATCGTACTAAAGCAGGTTGGTCAGAAGTAGCAACAACTACTACAGACTTTTTTAAACCTTCAGCCCCTAAATCACGTTCAATAAAGTCTCTAAGCTCCCTTCCCCGCTCACCAATTAAAGCAATTACATTTATATCTGCATTGGTATTTCTAGCAATCATTCCTAGAGTTGTACTCTTTCCTACCCCACTACCAGCAAAGATACCCAGCCTTTGACCTTTACCACAGGTTAAAAGACCATCAAGGCTTCTAATTCCTAAAGATAACGGTTCTGTAATCCTCTTTCTAGTCAGTGGATTGGGAGGGGTATTATATACTGGATACTCATCTAATTTTGTATCAGCTTCAAAATCAGAGATAGGATTACCTAGCCCATCCAAGACTTGACCCAATAACTGATTTCCAACCTGCACCATCAAAGGTTGACCAGTAGCCAAGACCTTACAGCCTGGTCCAATTCCATTCATCTCACCTAAGGGCATCAACAATACAGTATTATCCTTAAAGCCCACAACTTCTGCCTGAATAAAATCTTGACTAAATTTTGGTTGAATCAAGCACTTCTCACCTAAATGTACATTAGGTCCTTCAGATTCGATAATCAACCCCACTACTCTTTTGACCTTACCAAAGCTTTTAATTGTATTAACACCTTCTAATTTACTAACCAGATTATCTACATTCAACAATGGATTATTCATCATTATCAACTTCCAATAATTTAGCCTCAATTTCTGCTAATTGAGACTCTATTGTAGCATCAAAACCACCAAAATCAGTCTCTATAATACAGCCACCATTCTTAACTCCTTCATCACTAACTATCTTAACTCTCTCTAAACCATTGTTTGAAGATATCAACTCTTGCTTATAATCAACTAAGACTTCTAAATCACTAGGGGCAACTCTGATTAAAATCTCTTCCTCTCCATCTAATAAGCTAATAGTTCTATCTATTATCCCTTTAAGTAATTCAGTATCAAGCTTTAACTCTCTACCAATCACCTTCTTACTGATTGCAACAGCCAATCTTAGTAAATCTTCTTTAAGCTCTGTTTCTCTCTCTACTAAGCTTTGCTTAAAATCAGCTATTTTCTGATCAAAGTCACTTATTAAACCTTGTAACTGAGTAGTTCCTTCCTTAAAACCTTCTTCTCTTCCTAGCTGTAACCCTTGCTGATATCCTTCATCTTTAGCTTGTTCAACTGCCTTTTCCAGTTCTTGCTGAGTTTGAGATTTTAAATTGGCAGCCTCTTTTTCAGCCTTCATTAATATCTCATTAGCCTGGGCTTGAGCTTGGCTAATAATCTCGCTAGCCTCTTCTCTAGCCTCACTTAGTAACTTATCTCTTTCTACACTAAGCTGCTTATCATCATTATCTTGCTTATTATCTATAAGTTCTTCCATTCCATTATTATTAAGAAGTACTTTTTTACCTGATTTAACTAGAGGTGATTTGATAATATTAGACAACGACCTCATCCTCTCCACCACGATTAATGATGATTTCTCCAGCCTCTTCTAATTTTCTGATCTGACCTACAATCCTCTGTTGTGCCTCTTCAACATCACTTATTCTTACAGGACCTAGGTATTCAATATCCTCTTTTAGCATCTCAGCAGCTCTCTTAGATTGGTTGTTGAAGATCTTTTCAGCAACTTCTTCACTTACTGTTTTAAGGGCTAGTGCCAAATCATCGGTATCAACTTGTCGTAATAGAATCTGGATATCTCTATCAGTTAAGACTATGATATCTTCAAAGACGAACATCTTCTGCCTAATCTCTTCTGCCAAGGCTGGATTCTGTTCATCTAAGTCTTCTAATATCTTCTTCTCTGTAGATCGGTCAGCTAGGTTTAAGATATCTACAATTGAATCAATTCCACCAGCAACTGTATATTCATTAGTCATTAGAGACGATAGCTTCTGTTCTAATACCCTTTCAACCTCTTTAATCACATCAGGGCTAGTTCTCTCCATAGTAGCAACCCTCTTAGCTACCTCTGTCTGCTTATCATAAGGTAGAGAAGACATAATAATTGCAGATTGTTGAGGATCTAAATAAGCCAAAACTAAAGCTATAGTTTGAGGATGCTCATTTTGGATAAAGTTTAGAATCTGACTAGGGTCAGTCTTTCTTAATTGATCAAAAGGTCTTACCTGTAAGGAGGCAGTTAAACGATCTATAATGTCATTAGCTTTGTTTTGACCCAAAGCCTTCTCTAACACCTCTCTAGCATAATCCATACCACCATGACTGATATAATCATAGGCAACACACATCTGATGAAATTCATCTAACACACTATCCTTGACATCTGCTGGAACTTTGTCCAAGTTAGCTATCTCTAGAGTAAGATCTTCAATCTCATCATCATTTAGATGTTTAAACACTTCTGCCGAAGCATCAGGTCCTAAAGAAACTAATAATATAGCTGCTTTTTCTTTACCAGTTAAATTCGCCATCTCTCTTCCCTCCTATCAATCATCAGATAACCAACTTTTGATTAATCCAGCAATCTCTTCTGGTTGTTCACTAATTATATTACGTAATTGATTCTGTAATTTCTGTCTTTCTCTCTCTTCTGGTGTCAAATTATCTGATACAGCAAATTCATCTTCTGCCTCATCAATCAAGTAATTGATATTCTCTCCTACTTGATCATTATCATCTTGAGACTGAGCCCTTCTCTTTCTAACCATTATAATAATTAATAAGATAATTAAAATTCCTACAATACCTAATAAAGAGAATAAGAAAATTCTCTTTCTGGCTTCTTCTGCTTCAATCTCTTGTTGAGTCATAAGATCTAAATCATTATTGAAGTCATATCCAATAACAGTAATTTGATCTCCTCGATTAGAATCATAACCTACTGCAGTAGAGATAAGTTGAGTAATTGCTTCTTTCTTCTCCGCACTTAACTCATCTTGAGCTGTATCAACACTTACCGCTACAGATAATCTTTCAATAGTTCCTGGGGATTGAACATATCTTTCTACCTCTTCATTGATTTCATAGTTTACAATCTTCTCTTCTTTCTCATGCTGGTTCTGTTGTTGATTATTGATTTTATATTGGGGTAGATTTGAGGTAGTTCCTGGCACACCTTCTGGATCAATAGTAGTACCTACACTTTTCTCTTCTTTGGTCTGCTCACTACGAACAATACCCTCATCACCTACTACTGGTTGATATCTCTTACTCTCTATATTTCTCTTATCAAAATTTAAATCTGCATTAACTGTCAGTGAGAACTTGTCCACTCCCAATACCTTAGTTAACATCACATTTAAATCTCTTTCTATATCATCTTCCAATTTCTTCTTTAAGTCTAATTTATCACTAACATCAGACTTCTCTTTATTTTTATCTAACATAGCCGATAACAAGTTTCCTGATGTATCCACAATAGTTACTTTTTCAGGAGTTAGACCTTCTACACCACTAGCAACTAAATTAGCTATTGCTCTAACCTCTTTAGTTGTCAGTTTACTGTATTCTTTTAATCTTACTACTATAGATGCCTTTGCTGGCTCTTCATTATCAGTATAAAGGCTAGTTTTACTTGGAGTAATCTGGACTTTAGCATAAATAACCTTATCTAATTGTTGAATAGTCCTTGTCAACTCACCAGATAAGGCACGCATATGATTAATCTTCATTTCATAGTCCGTAGTCCCTAACTGATTACGATCAAATAATTCAAACCCTACACTACCACCAGTTGGCAATCCTTGGCTAGCTAAATCCAATCGCAAATTGTGAACCTGTTTCTTAGGAACTAAGATTGTGGTACCATTACTTTCAAGTTTATAAGAAACCTGTTTTTCTTTTAATTTAGATACAATACCACCAGCATCTTTTACAGTTAAGTTATTAAATAAAACTGTATATTCTGGTTTACTAGCCCAATTTGCTAATAATAACATCCCAACAAATGTAAATAAAACAGATACAACAATTACTATTTTAGCCTTCTTGTCAAAATTATTCCATAAATTTTGCATCTGCTTCCCTATTTGCGATAAATTTTTAACCATGTTTACACCCCAATCTCACTGAACAAATACATTAAACTTGTATCCTCATAACTTCTTTATATGCATCTATCGCCTTCCTTGTTATAGCAGTTGTTAGTTCTAATGAAGTTTTTGCTTTTTGACCAGCTATCATCACCTCATGAATATTATCAACCTTCCCTAAAGCTAAGTCTTCAGTTGCCTTACTAGAGACCTCTTGTAATTTGTTTACATCTTTTAAAGAATCCTTTAACATTTGGGAAAAAGAAGTTCGCTTATTATTTTTATTATCTTTATCGAATGCATCTAATTTTAGAATACTTTGATTAGTTATATTGTCAACCTTCATCATTTCTACCTCCCTCTAAATTTAGCCACCAATCTTTAGAGCACTTTGGGCCATCGCCTTGGCCGAATTCATCGCGGTAACGTTAGCTTCGTATGCTCTAGTAGCTGAAATCATATCAGTCATTTCAGAAACAATGTTGACATTTGGCATCTTTACATATCCATTTTGGTCTGCCTCTGGATGGCTGGGATTATACATCAACTTAAATGGTTCTTTACTATCTTTAATAGAAACCACCTCTACACCACTGCCAACACTATCACCTTTACCCAACTTATCCATCTCTTTTTGTAATTTAGCAGCAAAAACAGGCATTTTACGGCGATATGGTTCTCCATCTTCAGCTTTAGTAGTATTGACATTAGCGATATTACTGGAAATAAGATCCATTCTTAACCTCTGTGCAGTCAATCCAGAAGCACTTATATTTATCCCATTAAATAGTCCCACTTATATCTACCCCCTCGCTTGTTGTATAACCATTTGTAAGTTTTTGAACTTACTAGATATTCTCTGTACTAGTGCCTGATATTCTAGAGTATTTTTAGCCAACATGGACATTTCTGCATCTATATCAACATTATTCTCATCATTTCGAGTAGAAGTGTTCTCTTCAGTCAAAACCTTCCCCTCAAAGGTGCTTAAATCTTTAGAGTTAATAGATATATGTTTTTTATTAGTTACAGCTAAATCATTTCTATTCTCTAATAAATTGGCTAATTCACTCCTAAAAGATACATATTCTCTTTTATATCCAGGTGTATCTACATTAGATATATTATTAGATATAGCATCATGATTTTTAGATAATGAATCTAAACTCTTCTCTAAAACACTAAAACTCCTATTATTAAATATTTTCATCTAATATCCCCCCTTAATTGAGTCATAAATAAGTAGAGTCTACTTTATACTAGAACTAATACATATAATACTCTGCTTAAAATAATGTCGATATTAAATCAATAACCCTCTTAAAACTTACTTACTCTGCTAACTTCGACTTTACTTTTGAAATTCCTGCAAAAAAATATAATAAACAACCATATATAGCCATCACCAAAGAACTTCTGTTTAAGTTAATATTAGTCACAAATTATATTATTTCTATAAAATCAAGATCTACCATGAAAAATATGTCAATATATTGCTTTTTTAGTAGAATGATACTTCAGTTACATTTGATAAGTCTAAATATCTCTTGTGTAGACTAAGTTTATTCTAACTAATAATTAATATCTTAAAAATCACTAATTTTATAAACTAGATGAAAAATCACTTTATTAATGATATGATGATAAGCTTCTTTAAAATTTTTGATAACTATAGATAAACAACTTTAGAATGTAATATAAAACCAACCTCACCCCTAGCCCCTCTCCTCCTATCAGGAGAGGGGAATAAAAGATGCTTTAGTCCTC
>NZ_JBSQYM010000004.1:0-45467 GCF_055140805.1 Orenia sp. | reverse complement strand
GTAGTGGATAGTTAAAAGACTAAAAACCTATGTTTAAATGATTTTGAACTTAACTGTCAACTATCAATTATCAACTATACACTGAAGTAAAAAGTGTCGCAATCTATTCATTAATCATCACTAACTAGATAAAAACCCCATTATTATAAAGAATGAATAATTATAAGCAAAAGGAGCAATAAATATGAATAAAGAAGAAATTTATAAAAATATAATCTTACAAGTAAGAGGTTTGACTTCAGCTGAAAAGGATTTAATTGCTAATTTAGCTAATATATCAGCAGTGTTATATAATAATTTGGAAGAAGTTAATTGGGCAGGGTTTTATTTATGGCAAGAAGATCAATTAGTATTAGGACCCTTTCAGGGAAAATCAGCTTGTGTTAGAATAGCTAAAGGTAAAGGGGTATGTGGTAGTGCTGTTGAAAAAAAGGAAACTTTAGTAGTCAAAGATGTTCATGATTTTCCTGGACATATTGCCTGTGATGCAGCTTCTCGTTCGGAGATTGTAGTGCCAATTATTATTGATAATCAGATCAAAGGTGTATTAGATATAGATAGTCCAATTACAGAACGCTTTGATGAAGTAGATCAGGGTTATTTAGAAGAAGTGGTTGATATCTTAATCAGAGAAACTGAGTGGAATTATAAAATTTAATTCAATAAAATAATTAGAAAAAATTTTTATTTTGGAATTAAATCTTTATAATTTGATATACTATAACTGGGAATACGGTTAGCTTCACAATCAACATCATAATACGCGTATTATACAAAATTAGTTAAATTACTTAGTAAAATTAGAACATATGAAGCTGACAGGTAATAATATCCAAAAGTTTTTTGATAAAATTTTACTACTATGTTATAATGAAGTTAACTAATAGTTAAGAAATAGGAGGAATTAAGTTTTATGGAAAGAGGAACAGTTAAGTGGTTTGATGGAGCAAAAGGTTATGGATTTATCGAAAGAGAAGATGGAGATGATGTATTTGTACATTTTTCATCTATCCAAGATGAAGGATTTAAGACTTTAGAAGAAGGACAAGAAGTAGAGTTTGAAATTACTGAGGGAGATAGAGGGCCTCAAGCTGCTAATGTAGTTAAATTATAATTGGATATAATGGCATCTAGACTTTTGCCTAAAAAGCACCTCTGCTCAATTTTGAGCAGAGGTGCTTTTTAATTAATAAAATTAAAAATAATGATTAATAGTTTCTTAGTTTTTCACTCATTCCCCATCACTGTTTATTATATTCCTTATATTGAAATAAAAGGTTTTAACATTTTAATATTTCTTGAATATAATATAACAGGTCATATAACCTTATAAGTTTATAAGTTATATACAAGGAGGGGATTAGTATGAAGGTGAAATGCAGGTATTGTGGAGAAGTAAATATTTCTTCACAAGAATACTGTCATAAGTGTAGTGGAAAATTATTTGAAAGCTATAAAGATAGAGATATTATTGAACTTAATCCTATATATTCACAAATTATCAGCTTATTACCATGGGTATAAAGTTCAAAGATAGAAGGGTTGTTTTAACACCCCTTCTATCTTTATGTTAAATAACAATGTCGAAGTAAAGGTTATAAATTCTATTTCAAATTTTGAAGTTTATATAGTTGATAAATTCTAAAAAAGCAGAGTATCTATTAAGTAGGATAATCGGTTACTACAGTGGAAAATTAAAATTTAAAAGGAATTTACTTGTTGAATATAGAAGTAATAAAAAAATTATAGTTAAGAGGTGATAGAATGTTAACTCAAAAAGTTACTATTCAAAATAAGACTGGATTACATGCAAGACCTGCTTCATTATTAATAGATGCAGCTAATAAATTTAATTGTGATCTTCAAATTATTCATGAAAATCGAGAAGCAAATCTAAAGAGTATAATAAGTGTTATGTCTTTGGCTGTTGGTTATGGGGAAGATATTATTATTAAAGCTGATGGCAAGGATGAGAAGGTGGCTTTAGATAAAATTCTTGAAGTTATTAATGATAAATTTGGTGAAGAATAAGTATACTAAAGTGAATGATAATATGGATAATTTAGTTGTTTTTTATTAATATTAATTTTGATATATTAGCTTATAACAATAAAATTATAATAAATTTAAAGTTGAAAATGAATTGTTCATTTAAATATGTTATAATAAATAGAAGTTCTTGAGGCAGTATTTTGAGATTGTGTTTTATAATGTTGTAGTTGGTATATCTTATTAACTAGTTATTACATGGATAGCATCAACGTATAGAGGTGTTAACTATAAAACTAGAATAATTGAGGAAATGGTGGGATAATATGAAGCCGATTCCAATTGATAAATTAGAAGAAGGAATGAAACTAGCAAAGACAATTTATAATGAATCAGGACAATTATTACTTGGTGCAGGTATGGCTTTAAAGGATAATTATATTGAACGATTAAAAAAGATGAATATACCTGAGATTTATATCATGGATGATAATTTTTCAGATATAAAGGCTCCAGAACCTATCTCTGATAAAACAAGATTAGAAGCAATTAAAGTTGTAAAAAATACTATGGAGTCTATTAAATCGGGCTCAGAAATTGATCTTGCTAAAGTTAATCAAGCAGTAGATAGTATTTTAGATGAGATTCTTCTACAAAACCATGTGGTTATACACTTAAATGATATTAGAACTTATGATAGTTATACTTTTCAACACTCTGTAGGTGTAACAATCTTATCAATTTTGATGTCATTACACTTTAACTATACTAGAGAAGAGGTTAAGAAGATAGCAATAGGAGCCTTTTTACATGATGTAGGTAAAACTAAAGTAGATAAAGATATAATTATGAAACCAGGTAAACTAACAGAAGAAGAATATGAAGAGGTTAAGCAACATTCAACCTATGGCTATCATATTATTAGAGAAGTTGCAGGGATAAGTATTTTATCTGCCCATATTGCTTATCAACATCATGAATATGTTGATGGTTCTGGTTATCCAAGAGGACTTAAAGGTGAAGAAATCAGCAAATGGGCTCAGATAGTTACAGTAGCTGATATTTATGATGCTTTAACTAGTGATAGAGTTTATAAGCGAAAATTGATGCCCCATGAGGCTTTAAAGATTATTAATGAATTAAAAGGAGTTAAATTAAACCCTGAATGTGTAGATGCTTTACTTAAGCATGTGGCTGTTTTTCCAGTAGGAGCAATGGTAGAATTAAATAATAAGCAAGTTGGCATAGTAGTAGATGTCAATAAAGAAGACTTAGGGCGACCTATTGTCAGGATTATTGAAGATGAGCATGGTAATAAGATAGAAGATATTAAAGAGGTTGATCTGATACATAATGATAACTTTAAGATAAATAGGGTAATCTATAATTAAGGAGGACTAATAGTGAAAATAAAAACTATAATAATTATACCATTGTTAGTATTCTGTTTTATATCTGCTTTTAATAGTACTATTGTTAATGCTATGTCACAAGCTGAGGTAGATAAAGGTGACTCTTCTTTAGCCTATGGAGTTCAAGTTTTAGATGGAGAGGTTAGAGCTTTAAATTTAGAGACAGAATTTGGAATTTCATCAAACTTAGGAATTGAGGGAATATACACATATATTGGTGATGAAGATGATAATGATAATGAAAATGATATATTAGATATTAATACTAAATTTAATCTTGTAGATAAATTAGATTATGATATAACTGCTGTTTTGGGTTATCATACTGATTTTGAAGATGGTTATCCTAGAATTGGGATCTTATATTCTAAAAGTGAGAATAAACTCTTGGACTTAAATTTAGGAATAGATGTCTTATTAAAGAAAGACAAGAACTATTTGGGCTATATGTTAGGCTTTGATTATAGAATAACTGAGAATATTTACTTAGAGGTTGGACATAGGAAGTTTTCAGGACAAGAGGACACTGAAGGTTTAAATATTGGAACTAGATATTATTTTTAAGAAAAGGGGTTTATATTAGATGGACTTAAGTAATGTAGCAGTATTTATGGATAGAGATGGAACAGTAAGTAAAGAGATTGGTTATGTAAATCATCCTCATAGATATGAATTACTTCCCAGAAGTGGATTAGCAATTAAGAAATTAAATCAATCTGGAATTAAAGCAATTTTAGCAACTAATCAAGCAGGTGTTGCTAGAGGTTATTTTAAAGAAGAGATGATTGGACAAGTTCATAATAAGTTAGAAGATTTATTAGAAGCAGAAGATGCTTATTTAGATGCAATCTATTATTGCCATCATCATCCACGGGTAGGAGAAGGAAAGTTTAAGAAAGAATGTAACTGTCGCAAACCAGAACCTGGAATGTTATTGCAGGGAAAAGAAGAGTTTGGTGTTGATTTAGAGAAGTCTTATATGATTGGTGATAAGATCAGTGATGTTGAAGTAGCTCATCGAGTAGGCGCTAAAGGAATTTTAGTGTTGACTGGCTATGGAATGGGTGATTATCAAAATGCACAAGATGATTGGAAGGTAGAGCCTGATTATATAGCTGAAGACTTATTTGATGCCGTTGAATGGATACTAATGGATCTTGAAGTGAGGGAAGATTAATGGCTAAATTGCTTGATTATTTAACTTTCTTTGAAGAACAGAAGATTTTGGTGTTAGGAGATATGATTGCCGATGAATTTATTATTGGACAACCAGAACGCTTATCTCGTGAAGCTCCAGTTTTAATATTAAGACACACTGGTCATAAAATATTACCTGGTGGAGGAACCAATGCTGCTAATAATGTGGCTGCTTTAGGTGGTCAAGTCTATTTAGCAGGAGTAATTGGTGATGATATAGTTGGAGAGAAACTGGTAAATCATCTAAAAGCAGATGGAATGATAACTGATGGTTTAATTATAGATAATTCCCGACCAACTTCAGTTAAGACCAGAATCCTAGCTGGTGGTGGTCAGACTGTCAAGCAACAGATGGTAAGAGTAGATAAGCTGGAGACTCATGATATCTCTAAAGAGATTGAAGAGAAATTGATTAGTTATGTAGAAGAAATCATCTCTAAAATTGATGCTCTAATCTTATCAGATTATGGTAATGGTGTCTTTACTGATAGGGTTAAAGCAGAGATAATTGCTATGGCTAATCAACATAATAAGATTATAGCTGTTGATTCTAGATATGAATTGATGAGTTTTAAGGGGATTACTATTGCTACGCCAAATAAAGAAGAGACAGAAAAAGCAGTAGGATTTAAATTGACTTCAGCCAATGCTGTTGAAAGGGCTGGGTGGAAGTTAAAAGAAAGTTTAGAGTCTAAAGCAATGCTAGTAACCTTAGGCGGGGAAGGAATGCAAGTCTTTACTGATGAGGGAACAACCCACATTCCAGCTTCAAATTATACCGAAGTTTTTGATGTTACAGGTGCTGGTGATACAGTAATAGCCACATTGGCTTTAGCTTTAGCAAGTGGTGCAGGAATGGTAGAAGCGATGAAATTATCTAATTATGCTGCTGGAATTGTAGTCAAAAAATCTGGTGTTGCTACAACTAGCCGAGAAGAACTATCTGAAATTATTGGTGATGCTCAATGAAGATTACAGAGAAAATCTATTCAAGAGAAGAATTAAAGGATATCTTAGCAGAACAAAAAGCAGAGGGTAAGAATATTGTCTTTACAAATGGTTGTTTTGATATCCTCCATGTAGGGCACACTCGCTATCTAGCAGAAGCTAAAAACAGAGGAGATTTATTGGTAGTTGCTCTAAATAGTGATTCATCGGTTCGGTTATTAAAGGGGGAGAAAAGACCAATTATTCCTGAAATGGAGAGAGCAGAAATGTTAGCAAACCTTGAGGTGGTCGATTATATAACTATCTTCTCTGAAAGAACAGCCAATCAAACTATTTCTATTTTAAAGCCTGATATCTATATTAAAGGTGGCGATTATCAAATAGAGGAGTTGCCAGAAGCAGAAGTTGTAGCACGCTATGGAGGTAAAATTGAATTGGTATCAGAGATAGAAGGTGCATCTACAACCAATATCATAACAGAGATATCAAAAAGATACTAAGAGGGATTTGGTCTCTCTTTTTTTCTTTTTTGGATTAATTAAGCATATAATGGAACTATAGATCATATAATTGTTAATTAAATATCAACCACCCATCTTTATTTACAAAAAATAATGAAAATCATTATCAACTACAACATAATAACCCCCGTCAACTCCAGCTATTACTTAACTTAGCTCAGTTTGTTAAAGCAATATCAATTTTGACATTATATTGAGGGACACGGTATAATTAAATTCGTAAGTTAGAAATGTGATATAATTCACATTTCTGGTTTTGATTATTATTATCATTAAGTTTTAAAATGATTATAACTCATATGAGTTATAATTACTGTAATATATATCACATTATTAAGTTGTAAATTATACTAAAGGAGGTAGCGAAATACAATGGGTCAATGCCAATGTGGAAATTCTGCAGAAAGTAAAGAGAAGTATTTAGCTCCATTAAAAACTATCTTAGAAGGATATGAAGGAAAGCAAAAGGATTTAATTCCTGTATTACAAAAAGCTCAAGATGAGTATGGTTACTTACCAGAAGAGGTTATTAAGGAGATTTCTAATGCATTAAATCTTTCCTTAAGTCAAGTTTATGGTGTAGTAACTTTCTATTCGCAATTCCATCTAGAGCCACGCGGAGAGAATATTATCCGTGTATGTCTGGGAACTGCTTGCCATGTACGTGGTGGTGGTCAAGTATTAAACAAGATAAAAGAGGAATTGGGTGTAGATGATGGAGAGACTACTGAAGATCTTAAATTCACTTTAGAATCAGTAGCTTGTATTGGTGCTTGTGGTTTAGCTCCAGTTATTATGATTAATGATGATACTCATGGTCGTTTAACACCTGATAAAATTCCAGCTATTTTAGATAAATATAAAGCTTAAGACTATGAGAGAGTTGTCTTTGCATATTTTGGATATCATCCAAAATTCTATTAGAGCAGAAGCAAAGTTGGTTCAGCTATTAATCAATGAAGATGTCAAAAATGATAGATTATTAATTGAGATTACTGATGATGGCTGTGGGATGAGTCAAGAGTTACAAAAGATAGTCTTAAATCCCTTTGTAACTTCTCGGACCACAAGAAAGGTTGGATTGGGTTTATCCTTATTCCAACAAGCTGCTAGGCAGTGTGAAGGTGATTTGAAGCTTGAGTCAACCTTAAAAGAAGGGACGGTAATTACTGTTGATTTTAAATATAGTCATATTGATAGAGCTCCTTTGGGTGATATCGTAGGTACTATAATTACTATTTTATCGGTGAATCCAGACCTTGATCTACTGTATAGGCATCTAATTAATGATAATGAGTTTATTTTTGATACAAGGATAATTAAAGATGAACTTGAAGATGTTCAGATTAATCTTCCTGAAATATTGTCTTGGCTAGAAGGTTACCTAACTGAAGGTTTAGAAGACTTGCGGAGGTGAATAATTGATGAAATCATTAGAAGAATTAAGAAAGTTAAGAGAGAAGGCTCAAAAAGATATACAGGCTAGAAAGACTAGTAATAAGCCAAAAGTAATTATAGGTATGGGTACTTGTGGAATTGCTGCAGGTGCAAGAGAGATTTTAAAGGCTGTTATGGCAGAGATAAACAAGCGTAATTTAGATGTAATTGTAACACAAACTGGCTGTATTGGAATGTGTGAAAAGGAACCATTATTAGATGTTCAAATGCCAGGTAAAGATAGAATAACTTATGGCAATTTAACTACAGATGATGTAAGTAAAATTGTTGTTGAGCATATAGTTAACGGTAAGGTTGTAGAGGATTTAGCTGTTGCTAAATTAGAAGACTAATCAATTCCAAGTTATCAAGGAGGTAAAAGGATAATGGAACAATCAATTTATAGATCGCATATTCTGGTCTGTGGAGGAACAGGTTGTGTTTCTTCTGGTTGTAAACAGGCTCAAGATGCTTTAAAAGATGAGTTAGCTAAACATGATTTGACTAGTGAAATTAAAATAGTAGAGACTGGTTGTCATGGTTTCTGTGAAAAGGGACCTATTATGATTATGTATCCTGAAGGAGTATTCTATTGTGAACTGACTCCAGAGGATATGCCTGAATTGGTAGAGGAGCATATCTTAAAGGGAAGAACTGTAGAGCGATTATTATATACTGAACCAAATAGTAAAAAGAGTATTCCTTCTTATGAGGAAATTGATTTCTATAAAAAACAACAGAGATTAGTTTTAGGAAATTGTGGTCATATGGATCCAGAAAGTATCGAAGAATATATTGCTACTGGTGGATATGAAGCTATCGGTAAAGCTTTAACTGAAATGACTCCTCAAGAGGTTATCGAAGAAGTAAAAGAAGCAGGATTAAGAGGTCGTGGTGGTGGAGGATTCCCAACAGGACTAAAATGGCAATTTGCTGCTGGAGCTAAAAGTGATAAGAAATATGTTATCTGTAATGCTGATGAAGGTGACCCAGGTGCATTTATGGATAGAAGTTTATTAGAGGGAGATCCTCATAGAATTATCGAAGGTATGATGATTGGTGCTTATGCTACTGGTGCCGACGAAGGATATGTTTATGTGCGTGCAGAGTATCCATTGGCTATTGAACGTTTACAAAAAGCTCTTGATGATGCTAGAGAGTACGGATTATTAGGAGAAAATATCTTCGGTACAGACTTTAACTTTGATCTACACATTAAAGCAGGTGCAGGAGCTTTCGTATGTGGTGAAGAGACTGCATTAATGAATTCAATTGAAGGTAAGCGTGGTATGCCTCGTCCAAGACCACCATTCCCAGCGGAAAAAGGTTTATGGGGTAAACCATCTAATATCAATAACGTAGAGAGTTATGCTAATGTGCCAAACATTATTAGAGATGGTGCAGAGGCTTATAAAGCAATTGGTACTGAAGGAAGTAAAGGTACTAAAGTATTTGCCTTAACTGGTAAGATTAATAACACTGGTCTTGCTGAAGTACCAATGGGTATTACTATGAAAGAGATTATCTATGATATTGGTGGAGGAATCTCTGATGGTAACAAATTCAAGGCTGTTCAAATCGGTGGACCTTCTGGTGGATGTTTACCAGAGGAATTATTAGATTTACCAGTTGATTATGACTCATTAATTGAAGTTGGAGCAATGATGGGATCTGGTGGACTAGTAGTAATGGATGATAGTACTTGTATGGTTGATGTGGCTAGATTCTTCCTAAACTTTACTCAAAGTGAGTCTTGTGGTAAATGTACTCCATGTCGTGAAGGTACAAAACGTATGTTAGAAATTCTTAATAGAATTACTTCTGGTGAAGGTAAAGATGGAGATATTGAGATGTTAGAAAGATTAGCAGAGAATATCAAATCTACTTCTTTATGTGGACTAGGTCAAACTGCTCCTAATCCAGTATTAAGTACGTTAAAGTATTTCCGTCATGAGTATGAAGCTCATATTTATGATGAAACATGTCCAGCTGGAGCTTGTGAAGATATGTTAAAGGGCTATGTAATAGATGAAGATGCGTGTATTGGGTGTACAGCTTGTGCTAGAGTCTGTCCAGTTGATGCAATTGAAGGTTCTGTAAAAGAGCCACATACAATCGATTTAGATAAATGTATCTCTTGTGGAGCTTGTGTAAGTAAGTGTAAGTTTGATGCAATTTCTCAAGCATAATTGAATAAGAAATTAAGAAATTAAGAAGGAGTGACTAAAGAATGGATACCATTACTTTGACAATAGATGGTCAGCAAGTCGAAGTTCAACAAGGAGCTACTTTATTAGAAGCTGCTCGTGAGTTAGGAATCGAGATTCCAACTCTTTGTTACCATCCTGATTTATCTTTACATGGTTCTTGTAGAGTTTGTGTTGTAGAAGATGTAAAGAGTGGAAGACTATTAGCATCTTGTGTATCTCCAGTTAATGACGGAATGGAGATCAGTACTAATAGTTCTAAAGCAAGAGTTGCTAGAAAGACAAATGTAGAGTTATTGTTGGCTAATCACCCTAATGACTGTTTAGGCTGTGACAGAAACGGAAGCTGTGAATTACAAGATATTACTCATGATTTAGGGATTACTAGAGTTGACTTTGAAGGTGAGAAGAGAAATCTACCAGTAGATGCTACTGGACCATCTTTAAAGCGTGAACCAAATAAATGTATTCTTTGTGGACGTTGTGTAAGAGTTTGTGAAGAGGTGCAAGGAGTATCTGCTTTAGAATTTACAGAGCGTGGCTTTAATTCTATTGTAAGTACAGGATTTGATTTACCACAAAGTGAAGTTAACTGTGCTAACTGTGGACAATGTGCTACTGTTTGTCCTACTGCTGCACTTACTGAAATCAGTGAAGTTGATAAGGTATGGGCTGCTTTAGAAGATGACACTAAGCATGTTGTAGTACAAACTGCTCCATCTATCCAATCTAGTCTTGGTGAAGAATTTGGAATGGAAGCTGGTACAGTAGTAACTGGTAAGATGGCTGCTGCTTTGAGAAGATTAGGTTTTGATAGAATATTTACTACAGATTTTGCAGCTGATTTAACAATTATGGAAGAAGGAAATGAGTTTATTAAGAGGTTTAAAGGAGAGAAGAATTTACCTCATATCACTTCTTGTTGTCCTGGTTGGGTTAAGTTCTGTGAGCATAACTACCCAGATTTAATCAGTCATTTATCAAGTGCTAAGTCTCCAATGTCTATGTTCTCTGCTATCTCTAAAAGTTATTATGCAGAAGAATCTGATATTGATGCTAAAGAGATCTATACTGTTGCAATCATGCCTTGTACAGCTAAGAAGTTTGAAAAAGAGCGTGAGGAGTTAGCTGGAGATACAGATGCTGTATTGACTACTCGTGAATTGGCTCGTATGATTAAAGAGGTTGGTATTAACTTTACTACTTTAGCAGATGAACAATATGATGAGATGCTAGGTGCTCATACTGGTGCAGGTACTATCTTTGGAACTACTGGTGGAGTAACTGAAGCAGCATTAAGAACTGTTAAAGAAGAGTTAGATGGAGAGCCTTTAGGAAGACTTGGTTTAGGATTTGAAGGAATTCAAGAAGCTTCTTTAGAGGTTGCTGGTCAAACAGTTAATGTAGCTATCGCTAATGGTTTAGCTAATGCCTCTAAATTATTAGATGAAGTACGTGCAGGAAATAGTAAATATCACTTTATTGAAGTTATGGCTTGTCCTAATGGATGTGTTGGAGGTGGAGGTCAACCTCTTCCAACAAGTAAAGAGATTAAGCAAAAGCGTGCTTTAGGATTAAGAAGCATTGATGAATCTGATAGTATTAGAAAATCTCATGAAAATCCAATGATTAAAAAATTATATGATGATTATTTAGGTGAACCTTTAGGTGGACACTCACATCATCTACTTCATACAAAATATCAGAAGAGAGATAAAAACTAATTTAGTGGCAGTGTGAGTGATTAGTGTGAGCAAGTTCAAGAATATTTTAAATATTTGATAGTACTAATGTAGTCAGTGTTTTAGGCAGATGGATTTATCTATCTGCCTTTTTTTAGTATTAATGAGAGTTCTTTAGTATTGTGGTTCTACTTACACTGACACTCACACTATTTACGGAGGAAGATAATTATGGAAAATAATAATTTCAATTTAATGGAGTATGGGATACTTGTACTTATGGTGGTAATTTTGGTCTTTGTTATTTACCTTGCTAGTGGTGGTAAATTAGATATCTTATTATCAAAATTAGTGAGATAATCTTGATTATTATAGATATTCAATTTTAGAATGGGACTTAATGGGTGTATTGTGACACTTTAATAATTTACAATGTATAATTGATAATTTATAATTAAGAGCATTTAAATCCAAAATATTAGATAATAATTTATGAATATTGTATCAATTTTTTAATTAATTGAATAACTTAAGGTTTTAATCTTTTAATTATACATTGTACATTATCAATTCTAAATTGATATGAAAGTGTCGCACTATCTCTATATAGTCTCATATCAATAATGAACCTAATAGTTAACTACACTTTGACTAGCTAACTATAATATGGTATAATTATTTGTGTTTATTATGGACCAACGTTAAAACATCCAAATAAGGTGGGGATAGGATGAGTAAAGCCTGTAATAAATATAATAAGATGTCTGAGCATGAACTAATTATGTTAGCACAGAATGGGGACAAGCTGGCTGAAAAGTATTTAATTAACAATAATATTGATATTGTTTATGCTAAGTCAAAATTATTTTATATTAAAGGGCTAGATAATGATGATGTTATTCAAGAAGGATTGGTAGGATTATATAAAGCAATCAGAGATTATAAGGTAAAAAGAGAAGCATCTTTTCGTGGTTTTGCTCACTTATGTGTTAATCGACAGCTTATTTCAGCGATTAAAACAGCTAATCGTCAAAAGCATATGCCGCTTAATAATTCCACCTCTATTGATAAGAAAATAAGTTATTCTAAGGATGATGGAGGAAGAGGACGTACGCTATTGGATATCTTACCAGACCATCACAATGATCCAGAGAAGAATTATGTCAATCGGGAATTAGTCAAAGAGGTAAGTTATCAATTAAGACAGATGTTGACTCAATTAGAATGGGATGTATTTAATAAATACATAGAAGGTAAATCCTATAAGGAGATATCTGATGAGATTGATGGTAGTGTCAAGACTGTAGATAATGCCTTACAACGTGCCCGGCGTAAGATTGATGAATTAAAAGAAAAATTGAAGAGCGAGCTATATGATACGTACTAATTCTAACTGATAAAAGTTACCTAATAGGTAGCTTTTATTTTTTTTTTACATATATAAATATATAATTGTTGTATTTATCCGTATTTTTAGATTTATTTGACTCCAGAATGAGATTTAAAGATGATGCTATAGAGAGATAATGCGACACTAATTAATTTACAATGTACAGTGTACAATTTAAAATTAAGACCATTAACACATAAATTTATAGTAGAAATTTTATAAAATTTGAGATAATTCATTATTGGATTAATTGTTTTTAAGAACTTAATCTTTTAATTGTGCATTGTAAATTGCCAATTGTCAATTGTCAATTGAAACAAAGTGTCGCGATATCCCCATTAAACCTCATTTCAAAGTCATACCTCTCAAACTTTAGTTACCTCATAGCCTGAAATTATTAAATCCTGTATTCATTAGATTGAAATTAATAGTATATAAAATGAATATTAGGATATCATAATAAATTAGCATATAACCATAATTTGACACAAATCAAAAGTGAAGATATAATGATCTATATGTAAATATGTGGAAAAGAGGTGGGGTATGGCTGATAAAGGAGCGATAATTTATTTATTGACTGATAATAGAAAGTATATAATAGGTCTCTCTCAATATCCAGAAGTAGATATTAACTTCTATTTAGATAGAGGTGTTATATCTACAGATAATAGTAGAGCCTTTTATCTAAATAAGTCTTTAAATTTAGGATTAGCAGATTATATCTTTGGCGAGATTAGTAATCCTAATGAACGGAAGGGAGAACCTCTAGATAATGACTTTATTATAACAAAATTTTTATCATTTTTTTGGGAATTTGATACTTTAGGAAAGATTATTGAAGAGAAATTATTTAAATTAAAAAAAATATTAAATAACTTTGATATGAAGAATAAATTAGATGGAAAGGAGATTGCAATCAGTCAAATTCAGAAAATATCCCTTCCTAAAGAATCAGAATGGAAGCAAGTATATCAATTGATTCAAGGAAGAAAAATCTATTATAGTGAGATTAGACAGTTATTACGTGAAAATAGGGTAACTATTAAGGAATTAGATAAAATATTAGTTTATTTGAGGTTATTAGGTAAATTAGAAGTGATACCGTCACTTAGGTATATTGATGATAAGTTAATTTGTCAACGTTGTGATAATCAGGAAGATTTAGTAGAAATAGATTGTAATTATTGTCAAGGCAAAGATTATTATTGCCAAGAGTGTATCTTAATGGGTGAATCCCGTTTATGTAGGGCGCTGTATTTCATTCCTGTAGCTAATTCTTTTCAACCCTTTGATATAATTGAGCCTAAATATCGATTTAATTTAACTAAGTTACAACAAAAAGTATCTAATCAATTGATAGATTTCTTATATGAGGATTGTCAACAAGCACTGGTTTGGGCAGTCTGTGGAGCAGGAAAGACTGAGGTTAGCTTTGAGGTTATCGCTGATATCCTTAGTCGAGGTGGGAAGGTCCTCTTTGCTATTCCTAGAAAGGATGTTGTGATAGAGTTAGCTGAACGTTTAAGAGAAGCTTTTCCTAAGGTTGAAGTAAAAGCCATCTATGGTGGTAGTGAGATGAAATATCAAACTGCTAGCTTGGTAATAGCTACGACTCATCAGGTGTTGAGATATTATCAGGCCTTTGATTTGATCATCTTAGATGAGATGGATGCTTTCCCTTATAAAGGTAGTAACACACTTAAAAGCTCCTTACATAAAGCTAAAAAGCCAAGGGGGAAGCTGATTTATATGACAGCGACTCCTAGTGAAGAAGAATTAGTAAATTTAGAAGATAGCAACAGTAAGTTGATTAAACTATCCGCTAGATACCATGGTTATCCACTTCCAGAACCAGAGTTTATTCAATCTGAAATAAAATATAATCAGGAATCAAAGGAGCTAACTTTACCTGGGGTAGTGATTGATAAACTCAAAATATCGGTAGAGCAAGAATTATATCAGGTTTTTATTTTTCTTCCTAGTAGGGAATTGGTAGAGATAGTTACTCAACAGATATCAGAATATTTTCCTGATATTAATGGTCAAAGTTGGGTGCAGGGAAGCCATTCTCAAGATAGACAACGAGAAGAAAAAAGAGAAGCCTTTCTAGCCGGGGATTACCCAATTTTGGTCTCAACTACTATTATGGAGAGAGGGGTAACAGTTGAGAAGGCAAATGTAATGGTACTTTTTGCTGACTGGGAATATGTCTTCAGTGAAGAGACCTTAATTCAGATGTCTGGTCGTTCTGGGAGATCATTAAAGTATCCCCAAGGTAAAGTCTGGTTTGTGGGAGAGAGTATTAGTAATGAGATGGAAAAAGCTAAAGAGAAGATACAGCTATTAAATGAAGAGTCAGCAGAGAAAGGATATCTTAAGAGCAGTGAACAGTTGATATTTTAATGTTGTAATATAGAGGTAGTGCGACGCTTTGTGTCGAGTGTGAGTGTGGGTAAATCACCCTCTCCTAAATTCTCTCCCTGATAAGGAGAGGACTTTAACTTCTTTTTATTCCTCCCCTTTTAAGGGGGAGGTTAGGTGGGGGATATTACTAAAGTACCCCAATACCCCCATAAACCATCACTTGAAAAATCAATCAATATATTTGTAAAAAGGAGTGAAAGCTATCTTTGCTAAATTATATCAAGGATTAATAGATTTAATCTTTCCTGAACTACCACACTGCCCTGTCTGTGGCAGAGAGTTTAGTCATGGTGAAATTAATCTTTGCGAAAAGTGTATTACTAAGATAGAATTTATTAAAGAGGATTATTGTTTAAAGTGTGGAAAGTTGATCTTGTCAAGTCAAGATTTATGCTATGATTGTCAGCATGCTAATCATTATTTTGATCAGTCTAGGTCAGTAGGACTTTATGATAGTGGTTTAAAAGAGTATATTAAACTATTTAAATATAGTAAGTATAGAACTTTAGCAGGACCTCTAGGGGATTTAATGAGTAACTATACCAATAGGTTCTATAATATAAAAGATTTTGATATTATAACCTATGTACCAGTTCATCCAAACCGCTTAGCTGAAAGAGGGTTTAATCAAGCTTTTCTATTAGCCAAAAGAATAGGTGAGAATCTAAAGATTGGTGTAGAGTGTTTATTTATAAGAGGTGAAGATACTGTTAAGCAGAGTAAGTTATCAAGAAAGGAAAGATTAAAGAACTTAAAGAATAAGTTTATGATTAAAGAGGGTGTAAATATTGGTGGCAAAAGGATATTGTTAGTTGATGATATCTACACAACTGGAGCAACAGTTGATGAGTTAGCTCGTATTTTGTTAGATAATGGAGCTGATTCTATCAAGATAATTACTTTAGTTTCAGGCAGAGATTTGAGTTTAAAAAGGGATTTTAACTCCTAAGGCGAAATTTAATAACTAGGTTGCCTTAGATTGGTTTAAGGGAGTGGGAGTATGGAATTAAAAAATTGTAAAAAATGTGCTAAGGTCTTCATTAGAAAAAACAGAGAATTATGTGATAAATGTTATCGCGAAGAAGAAAAGAAGTATATTAAGGTTAAGGATTATCTTTGGGATAATTCTAAAGCAACAATAGATGAGATACATCAAGCAACTGGAATCTCTAAAAATATAATCAGAAAGTTTGTTAGGGAAGGTCGCTTTAGAAGGTTGTGATTATTATGAATTCACTATGAAAACAAATCTCATAAGAGGATTTTGACGAAATTTAAAGAAGTTATAGATATATATAAAGAATTTCGTTCAAGGAGGTCAGATTATGGGAATAAAAAAGTGTAAACGGTGTAAAAAGATCTTTGCTCCCGTGGCTGGTGCAAAGGTATGTCCTAAATGTCTACAAGAAGAAGAAGATCAATTTGTAATTGTAAAAGATTATTTATGGGATTATCCAGGCTCTACTATCGTACAACTCCATGAGGCAACAGGAGTAGACGAAAAAATAATCAGGAAATTTGCAAAAGAGGGAAGATTTTTACAAATAAATGGTGTTGAAATAACTATAGATTGTGAACGTTGTGGAGCACCTATCAAGAGTGGGCGTTTTTGCCAATCATGTAGTGATAAATTGAGATCTGGAATAGAGAAGGTTAAAAATGCTGATAAGGCTCAAGCTTTAAGAGATAGGGATAATGATAAAATGTTCTTAGGAGATAGAATCAAAAAAAGAAGATAGGCTGAATTTAGAGGGTTAAGGTAGAAAAACTGACCTATAGTCGGTTAATTTGCCTTAACCCTTTTTTATTATGTAAGAGGAGAATTAAACTGACAGCATAATTTATCGATAATTTAAAGTAAATAAGTACTAATTGTGTAAAGTTTAAGTTTAAGTCTAAATTTAATCTTAATATTGCAGTAGTTTTAAGTTTAGGGTTAAGTTTAAAATTCTGATTGGTATCTCAGCTTATAGGAAAGTAGGTGATTGAATGAAGATTAATCAAAATAGAATATCTCAAATCATGAAAAATTACAATAATAATCAAGTTAAAAATGAAAAGAAAACAGACAAGACCCGTAAAAGAGATCAAATTTCTTTATCAAAAGAGGCTTTAGAATTACAGAATTTTAAAGGCAAATTACAAGCTACCTCTAAGGAGAGAGAGGAAAGAATTACTAGGCTAAAAAGGGATATTAAACAAGGAGATTATAATGTCTCTGGCGAAGATATAGCTAAGAAGATGTTGGACCAAGTTATCAATAAGTTTGTTTAGAAAGGGTGTTCTTTATGAAGGATATCAATGTTGAAAAACTAATAGACATTTTAGATAAAGAGTATCAGCTATATCAGAAGATGTATGAATTGAGTGAAAAAAAACAAAAGGTTATTATAAATGAAGAGATAGAAACTTTAGAAAAGATTGTCGACCATGAAGATAAGATTTTAGAAGGGATTATTAAATTAGAGAAAGTTCGTCAAAATTTGGTTGGAGATAGAAAGATTTCTGATTTAATTGAACCTATAAATGGAAATTATAATCATAAATTAAAAGAATTACAAAGTAAGATTAGTGACTTGGTTGAAGAACTAAAAATTATCAATCAGCTTAATGGGAGTTTAATTAATAATTCATTACAACTGACCAATATGACTCTTAATCTTTTAACTAATAATACTCGTCAAGGTAATTATGGTAAAAAAGGCAATTCTTATGATCGACAAAAACAACGATCTTTTATCAATCATAAAGCGTAGGAAGGTAATTTAGTGTTAAGTGCGAGTGTAGGTGGGACTCGCTTCCACACATAACACACACTCACACACAAGGGAGGTATAAAAATGGGTTCAACCTTTAGTGGAATAGAGATAGGAAAACGAGCGGTCCAAGTACAGAAAAAGTCTTTAGAAGTAGTTGGTCATAATATTGCTAACGCTAATACTGAGGGGTATAGTCGCCAAGAGGTCATACTTTCTGCGACTTCCCCTCTTAATGTTGATGGGGTTGGTGCTGGACAAGTTGGTACTGGAGTTAAAATTTCTAAGATTCAAAGAATGAGAGATGACTTTACTGATATGAGATTGAGAGAAGAGTCAACTACTCAAGGGATGTGGGAGGTGACTAGGGATTCATTAAGTGAGTTAGAGTTAATCTTTAATGAACCTTCTGAAGATGGGCTTCGTAATATGTTAGATGATTATTGGAATTCATTACAGGATTTGAATAATAATCCTGAAAGTGAGGCTGTTAGAGCAACAGTTAGAGAAAGAGCCTTAGCGGTAACTGATACCTTTAATCACCTTCATAGTCAGCTAAGTGAATATCAAAACTCTCTTAATAGTAGAGTAGAGATTAAAGTTAATGATATTAATTCTTATGCTAATCAAATTGCTGATTTAAATACACAGATAGTCGAAGCTAGAGCTGTTGGACAAGAAGCTAATGATCTAGAGGATAAAAGGAATCTATTATTACAGAAATTATCTAAAATTACCAATATTAAAGTAAAAGAAGATGAAATCGGAGCTGTTAGAGTTAGTATTAGTGGTCAACAATTAGTTGGAGGTAGCCGGGTTACTGAATTAGAGACTATAGAAGATAATAATAATGATAACTTCTTAAAGGTACAATGGAAGAATGGAAATGATGCCGTATTTACTGGAGGAGAGATGAAGGGGTTATTAGATGCTCGTGATAATTCAGATTCAGGTATTCCCTATTACATTAATGAATTAGATAAAGTGGCTGTTAATTTTATCGAAGAATTTAACAAACAGCACCGTGAAGGTTATGGGTTAGGGGATACTATTATGAGTAATATGATATCAGATCCTCAAAGTAGTCCTGATAATCCTCTAAATAATCAATCTGGTTCTTTTAAGATGATTTTAAATGGAAGTGAAATTGGTCCTATTGTTGTCAATAGTGGTGATAGTCTTAATGACATCGCTTCTAGCATAAATACTCAATCTGGCTTAGCTACAAAAGTAGTATCCAAATCCAATTCTATTGATGATAAAGATGTAGAATTAGGATATGAAGGTAATTTTGATATTACTATTAATGGGACTACATCTACTATTAGTGTTGTAAATACTGATACCCTTGAGGATATTAGAGCTAAGATAAATGATGCTGGTGATTTCGATATAGATGGTGATGGGGCTAATGATTTATTAATAGCTAGTATAAATGATAATAATATGCTAGTTATAACTCCTAAGGATGCTCAACATAGAGTAGAAGTATCTTCTGGAGATAATAATATTGGTGATAATATCATACAAGGATTAGGTATAAAAAATAATCTCTTAGAAATAAGTAGAAAATCTACTGTATCTAAACCTGTAGAGGATAAAAGTAAAGAGTTAGAATACGAAGGTGATTTTAATATTACAATCGATGGTACTACAACTACTATTAGTGTTTTGAAGACTGATACCCTTGAAGATGTTAGAGATAAGATAAATAATGTTACGGATTTCGATATAAACTTTGATGGAGATAATGATTTATTAATAGCTAGTATAAATGATAATAATATGCTAGTTATAACTCCTAATGATGTTAGACATACAGTAGAGGTAGCTTATAATAGTGGTGATAACCTTTTACAAAAATTGGGTATAAAAGAAAGTGCTAATATAGACTTAGCTAATACCAGTGAAGATGGAGAAGCAGATGTGATTGACTTGTTAGGAATGAAAGGAATAGGGGCTGGAAGAGATTTCTTTACAGGTACTGGTGCTAAAGATATTACAATTACTGATGCTATTAAGAATGATCTTAGAAATATAGCTGCTGCATCTAAGACCTATGATAGTGATGGTGATAGTTTAAATGATTATGCTGGAGATGGTAACAGTGCTTTAGAATTAGCTCAGATAGGTTCTACTGATTTATTGCCTGAAAAAGATGAAACTGCTACATTCTCTGAATATTATAGCTCTGTTATCGCGGGCTTAGGGGTAGAAAGTCAGAGAGCAGAGAGAATGGTTAAGAATCAGGAGACTTTAACTAATCAGTTAAGTGAAGATCAAGCTTCATACTCAGGTGTTTCCTTAGATGAAGAGATGGGTAAAATGATACAATATCAACATGCTTATGGTGCAGCTGCTAAGATTGTATCTACTATGGATGAAATTTTAGAGACTTTGGTTAATGGGTTGAAGAGGTAATTAGTGGGAGTGGTAAGTGTGGGTGTGAGGAAGAGTGAAGAAATAAATAGTATGAGTCATGAGTGTGAGTAAGGTCTTGATTTTACTCATACACACTACACACACTCACTCACACTTAAAAAGAGGAGGTTTAAAATGAGAATAACCAATGGAATGATGGTTAGTGGTTTAATGACTAACTTACAGAATAATATGGAACGCTTAAATGAATATAATCGCCAATTATCAACTGGGAAGAAGTTTGATGTTCCCTCTGATGATCCTACTGGAGCAATTAGGAGTATGGGGTTAAATACTACTCTTTCTAATCAGGAACAATATATTAAGAATGTAGATGAGGGAATCACTTGGCTAGGGGTTACTGAGGAGGCATTAAGTCAGGTTACTGATGTGGTACAGAGAACTAGAGAATTGGCTGTTTATGGAGCTAGTGGTTCCTTGAGTGATACTGATCGCCAGGCTATTGCTGATGAAGTGAAGGAACTAAGAGAGAATATCACTGAATTAGCTAATACTAAATATGGAGGTCGTTTTGTCTTTTCAGGAAATAAAACCTTACAAGCACCTTATCCAACTTCTGATTCTGAGTACAAAGGTGATAGTGGTAAGATAAAACGAGAGATTAGTATGGGAACTGAGGTAACAATCAATATGGATGGTTCTTATTTTGAAGGCTTATTAGCAGAAATGGGAGAGTTAGCTGATAACTTAACTACTGGAGATACTGAGGCGATTTCTAATACAGATATAGGAGAATTAGATCAAGAAATAGATACTCTATTGAGGTTGAGGTCAGAGACTGGAGCTAAGCAGAAACGTTTTGAAATGACTAAAAAACGTCTAGATAGTGATAAAATTAAATTTACTAAGCTATTATCCCAAAATGAAGATGTAGATATAGCTGAAACTATTATGAATCTACAGATGAGTGAGAATGTCTATCGTGCTGCTTTATCTTCAGGTGGTAGAATTATTCAGCCGAGTTTGGTGGATTTTGTTAAGTAGAGATTAGGAGTCAGGAATCTGTAATTAGGAATCAGAAAAACAGGTTCGAGATGACAGATTCCAGATTTCTAAAAATGAAAGGAGTTGATAATGTGAAACTAGAAACAACTCGTTTTGGTGAGATAGAAGTAGCTGAAAATGAAATAATAACTTTTAAACAAGGTTTGTATGGCTTTAGAGATGAACATCAATTTGTGTTATTATCTGATGAAGAGACGGATTTTTGTTGGTTACAATCTATCACCAATCCTGATTTAGCTTTTATAGTGATAGAACCATGGGCTTTCTGCAAAGATTATGAATTTGATTTAAGTGAAGAAGTAAAGTCAGAATTAGAGGTTGAATCAGAAAAAGATATATTAGTACTCAACATTGTAGTAGTGCCAGAAAATCCTCGTGAGATGACTATGAACTTAAAAGCTCCTGTTATTGTTAATAAGGGGACATATTTGGCTAAGCAGATCATTCTTGATAGTGAAGAATATCCGATTAAGTATAGACTGTTTGGAGAGAAGGAATCTGGAGTCAGGAATCGGGAATCGGTATAGAAAAGAATTAGGAACAAAGGAATCAGGAATCAGGAAAACACAGATTCCAGACAACAGGTTCCATATAGCTATATCCAGATAGCAGCATTTTTTAAGTATATATTTAATCACTTAATGGTATAATAACCCAATAATATAATTTATTAAGGGGTTAAACATATTATGAAGTGTGTTGAAGATTTAAATGTATTTAAAAAATCTCATAATTTAACAATTGATTTATACAGAGCAACTTCCACTTTTCCTAAAGATGAAAAATTTTGTCTCGTTTCACAGATTAGAAGAGCTAGTTCTTCTATTAATGCTAATTTAATGGAAGGAAGCCACAGGAGAACTAATCCAGATTATAAACGTTTTATTGGAATAGCTAGAGGTTCAGTTGGTGAATTAAAATATCATCTCTTATTATCAAAAGATTTGGGATACATAGCCAAAGATGAATACTTGAATTTCAAATTTAGAATAGAAACAATAAGCAAAATGTTAACTGGACTGTTAAAGGCGATTGGGTGATAGGAATCAGGAGTCGGGAATTAGTAATCAGGAATCAGGAATCAGGAATCAGGAATCGGAAGTCAGGGATCAATAAACACAGATTCCAGACAACAGGTTCCAGATAACTGTGTATACTATACAGATTCCAGATAACTGTGTGTACTATACAGCTTCCAGATAACAGCATTACAAATTCCAGAATAGGAGGTTTTGCACTATGCTCGTATTAACTCGTAAAAAAGATGAAAGCATCATAATCAACGATAATATCGAAATTACAATAGTAGAGTCATCAGGAGGACAGGTGCGGATTGGAATTGATGCTCCTAAAGAGATAGAGATTCATCGTAAAGAAGTCTATCAAGAAATAGAAAATTCTAATAAGGAAGCAGCTAAGCAGAAAATTGGAAGTTTAGGGGAACTGTTGAAGGCTGTAAGGAATCAAGATACAGGAGTCGGGAATCGGTAAAATAGGTATCGGGAATCAGGAATCAGGAAAAACAGATTCCAGACAACAGATACCAGACAACAGATTCCAGAAAACTGAAAAACAGATTCTAAATAATAGAAAAAAGGATTAATTGAAGGATTAACTAAAGAAAAAGCTAGATAAATCAATTTAATCGATATAAATCAGCTAATAATGAGATAAATCATAGTTAAGATATTTAATGCTGTGACGATAATAGTATTAAGTAATCAGGAATAAGTAAAATAGGAATCGGGAACAAGGGGTCGGTAATCAGTAAAAACAGATTCCAGACAACAGATTCCAGATAACAGACTTTAGAAAACAGATTCCATATTCCAGTTAGAGCTAGTATCTTTCAATATTTTAGAGTTTATCTAAGCTATTGATGGTTACTAACTTAAATTAGTAATCGGGAATCGGGATACAGGAGTCGGGAATCGGTAAAATAGGAATCGGGAACAAGGAATCAGGAATCAGTAAAAACAGATTCCAGACAACATATTCCTGATAACAGCACTACAGATTCCAGATAACTGAAAAACACAGATTCCAGAATCCAGATTCCAGACAACAGTTTTCAACACGGATGTTGAAAATCACAAAAACTCAAGGAGGATGATAAATATGAGAATTAATCACAATCTTATGGCATTAAATACTTACAATCAATTAAGTGCCAACAAAGCAAATACAAGTAATTCATTAGAGAAGTTAAGCTCAGGACTTAGAATCAACAAAGCTGGAGATGATGCAGCTGGTCTTGCTATCTCTGAAAAGATGAGAGGGCAAATCAGAGGTTTAGACCAAGCACAAAGAAATGCTCAAGATGGTATCTCTCTAATCCAAACTGCTGAAGGTGCTTTAAATGAAACTCAAAGTATTCTTCAAAGAATGAGAGAACTTTCAGTTCAAGCCTCAAATGATACTAATGTTGACGTCGATAGAGAAGCTATCCAGAATGAGATAGACCAGTTATCTTCAGAGATTGATAGAATTGCTGATACTACTGAATTCAATACTAAGAATTTATTAAATGGAGATATGGCTAAAGTTGAAAGTGGAACTGAGGTAACAAAAACTACTGCAAAAAGCGATGATTATGTACCAAACTTTGCTGTAGGAACAACATGGACCAACCAAGATGGCGAAAAACCTGTTATCAGCGATGGTTCTGGAAATGATAATCAAATTGCATTTGCTGCTAGTACTGTAGATGCCTCAAATCCTTTTTCATGGAATATAGATAGTACTAAAACTAATACTTTAAGTATTGAGCGTTCAGGTAATGATATTTTAGTTGATATAACTGCGACTGATACTGATGGAGATGTATTAAGTATTAATAATGATAAAATGGCATATGATGAAACAAATGGTAAATATGTTTATGATGCAAATGGTGTTACATTTGAAATATCACAAGATGAATTTGACAAAATGAATGATGGAGCAAAATTAGATATAGATTTAACTGAGTATGATGTTGATGGTGGTGGTGATGAAGATCTAACAGCAGCAACTGTAGGTACTGTATCAGATTATTCACAAACTCTAGCTGGAGGAACTAACCTGGGAGAATTCAGTGGAACAGGTATTACTGTTGACTCGACAGATGCTAATTTTATCGATGGTGTTGAGGGAATTAAGATTACAGGAACAACATTAGAACAAGCAGGTGCGGGTAGTCTTAAAGTAGAACTTTTAGATAGTGATGGAAATGCACTTGCAACAGAAGAACTTACGGGAAAAGCAGCATCAGGTGATATTTCTTATGATGCTCATGGTATTAGCTTTGATTATACAGTTAATAATACATCTAATCTAGATCTTGAGATGAATTTTGATACACAAACAACAACAACAACAACAACTACTACTATTGATAATTCAGCAAGCTTCCAAATCGGAGCTAATGAAGGTCAAACTATGGAGGTTAGTATTGATGATATGGGTGCAGAAGCTTTAGGAATTAAAGGAATTGATGTAACTACAAGTGATAATGCACAAAATGCAATTACAACAATTAATAAAGCTGTAGAAAAAGTATCAGCACAAAGGGCTGACTTGGGTGCATTCCAAAACAGATTAGAACACACAATCAATAACTTAAGTACATCTAGTGAAAACTTAACAGCTGCTGAAAGTCGAATCAGAGACGTTGATATGGCGAAAGAAATGATGGAATTCACTAAGAATAATATTCTTTCTCAAGCAGCTCAAAGTATGTTAGCTCAAGCTAACCAACAACCACAAGGAGTACTTCAATTATTAAGATAGTAATTTAGTGATTAGGAGTCAGGGTACAGGAATCAGGAAACTGGAATCTGTATTATTAATTTGATAGAGTGACTTTACAGGGAGTCAGGGAGGGTATCTCTCTGGCTTTCTTTTTATTTTGAGTAGGGGGTTAGGAATCAGGAACAAGGAATCAGGAACAAGGAATCAGGAACAAGGAATCAGGAACAAGGAATTAGGAATCAGGAATCGGTAAAAACAGATTGCTGACAACAGGTCCCAGATTACAGACTCCAGGTAACATATTCCTGATTCCAGAAAAACGGAGGTGAACCAAATGGAGATAAACGGAGTATCCAATACACCAGTTATGAAAAGTCAAGCAAATACGGAAAACACAGCTGCCGTTTCTGAAAAAGCAGTAGAAACTTCCCAAAAGCAAGAAAGCACTCCTGATGAAACAAAAAATAAACTAAATGAAGATGAGTTAATCAAAATGGTAGAGGATGCTAATGAGAAGGTTCAATTTCATAATACTGAGTTGCAGTTCTCTATTCATGAAAAGACTAAAGATGTAGTAGTCAAGGTAATAGATAGTAAGACTGATGAAGTCATCAAAGAGATTCCATCGGAGAAAATGTTGGATATGGTAGCTAATATGTTGGAGATGGCAGGGATTTTGGTGGATGAGAAAGCCTAGTTAGGAATAAGGAGTCGGGAATCAGGAACCAGTAATATAAATTTCTGATTCCAGAAAATAGTATACAGATTCCAGAAAACGGAGGTGGATACAGATGTCAGATATGACAAGAATCACAGGTATGGTCTCAGGTATGGATACCGATGCTTTAGTGGAGAAGTTAGTTAATTTAGAGCAGACCAAGGTCGACAAGGTGGAACAGGAAAGAACCTATACTGAATGGCAGCAGGAAGCTTATCGGGATATGAGTAATACCATTAGAGCTTTTAAGGATGAGTATTTTGATTTTTTAAACTCTGATACTAATATGAGGTCAGCTTCTACTTTTAATAGTAGTAAGGTTAGTTATGGTAGTACTATAGACTCTAACTATGTTGAGATAAGTTCTAATGTAGACACAGTACAGACTAATTACACTATTAGTAATATTACTACAGCTAAAGCAGCTAAGGTTACTAGTGCTAGTAGTATTACTGATGTTATAGGTGATGCCTTGACCACTCCAGTTGATATTACTGCGAGTAATAATAAATTTGCTCTTACGTTGAATGGTATAACTAAAGAGATAACCTTAGATTCTAAGAACTATGATGGTACAACAGATAATACATTATCAGATTTGGCAACAGACATTCAAACTAAAATAGCAGAAGTCTTTGGAGCAGGTAAGGTAACTGTTACAGAAAATTCTGGTCAGATTAAATTTGATGCCTCAACTAATGATTTATCCCTTAGTGAGCCGATAGCTGATAGTGCATTAGCAACTCTAGGTTTTGCTGATGGTGTTAATAAATCTAACAAGATAGATTTAGAAGCTAATCTATCAGATATTGAATCTAACTTTACTATTGATTCTAACCTTGGTGGAACTACTAATGATATTGACTTTGATATCAATGGTCAAAATTTCAAATTTAGTTCTACAGAAACTAGTCTAAATGATATCATCAAAGAGGTTAATGCTTCTGATGCTGGGGTTAAGATGCGATATGATGAGTTAAGTGATCAGATGATAGTAGAGACTGAGGCTACTGGAGCAACTACTAATCTAGAAATTACTGATAATACAGGCAATTTAATGGCGGCATTAGGAATCGATCAGACAGCAACAGGAGAAGACGCTACTTTAACCTATAATGATGGTAGCGGTGACAAAACTGTAACACGACCTAGCAATAATTTTGAAGTAAATGGAGTTAATATTAAGCTCAAAAATGATTATGGTGGAACTATAGATTTTACTGTAGAATCCGATACTGAAGGGTTAGTTGAAGATATTAAAGGGTTTGTAGATAAATACAATGAGATGATCGGTAAGATTAATGATGAGCTAGGAGAGAAGAGATATAGAGATTATCAACCACTAAGTGATGATGAAAAGGAAGCAATGTCCGATAAAGAGGTTGAGATGTGGGAAGAGCGTGCCAAAAGTGGTATTCTAAGAAATGATGATATCTTAGAAAGAATGGTTACTAATATGAGAAGCTCTCTTTATGAGCAAGTAGAAGGAGCAGGACTTCACTTATCAGATTTAGGTATTACTACCAGTACTAACTATCGTGATGGTGGAAAGCTAGTAGTTGATGAAGATAAGCTCACAACAGCTATTGAAGATGATCCTCAAAAAGTAGCTGATCTCTTTACTCAAGATGGAGATACTTATGAGACTAAGGGGTTATCCCATAGACTTTATGATATCATCCAGGATAATATTAGAGTTACTAGAGATAGTAATGGTAGAAAAGGTGCCTTAATAGAGAAAGCAGGAATTGAAGGCGATATTACAGAATTTAGAAATAGCCTAACTGAGAAGATGAACGACTATGATGATAGAATAGATGATTTATTAGATGATATTTCAAGGAAAGAAGATAATTATTATAATATGTTTGCTCAAATGGAAAGCGCTCTACAACGGATGAATGATGAATTCATGCAATTTCAATCACAACTATAGTGCAGTGACGAGTGATCAGTAACGAGTGATAATTTACAAGTATTTATGGACTTGAACTTACAGACACAGACACAGACACTCACACTGACACTCACACTGACACTCACACTGTCACCACTTATCAAAGGAGAATTACAAATGATTGAAAATAAAGTTAACATTTTAATAAATTTGCTGAAAGATAAGCTGCAATTGATTGATCAATATTTCGAATTAACTCAGCAACAGACAAAGATGATCAACAAAGAGAAGGTTGATAAGTTAAATAAATTAATGGATAAAAAATCTCTCATCTTTCAAAAGATAGAAGAATTGGATGAAAAGATAGATAATAATCTAAACTTCATTAAAAATATAAGTTCAGTTAATCAAATTGGGGAACTAAATATACCTAAGAATTTATTTCTAGAATATCAAAATCTAAAAGAAGAACTTGAGAATAAGATAATAAAGACCCATCAGCTAGAAAGAGATAATAAGAGCTTAATGGAGAATAAATTTGCAGAGGTTAAAGCAGAACTAAGACGGGTCAGAACAGGTAAGAAGACAAGGGCAAAATATTATCAAGGAGCAACTCAGACCAGTGGATATTTTGTAGATAAGAAGAATTAGATTACAGGAATCAGGAACCAGTTTTCTGTAATCAGCGATTTAATATAGTATAGATTTATTTTGGCTGATTCCCGATTCCATATTCCTGATAACTACAAACTGAAAGGAAGTGATTATCAATGAATATTAGTGCAGGAATTCAACAGAATTTAGCTAGCTTAAAGCAGGCTATTAACATTTCTAATATGCAAAAAGCAATGAATCAAGATGCACAGAGTGTAGATAATCTAATGAAAAGTATGAAAGATGCTAATAAAGTTTCTCATCCTTACAAAGGAAATAATTTAGATATTAAAGGATAAAAAGGTTTCCTTGGGGTCATAATTGGTTATTTAACTACTGGTTACTGACTCCAGATTCCTGATTCCTAATAACTAAAAGGGGGCATTTAAAATGGCTGCACAAAATCCATATCAAAAGTATCAAAATGTTCAAGTTCAAACTGCTGATCAAGGGAAGCTAATTATTATGCTTTATCAAGGTTGTATTAAATTCTTGAAATTAGCCAAAAAGAGTATTGAAGAAAAAGATATTGAAGGAGCCAATAATAATTTAACTCGTGCACAGGCTATTGTTAATGAATTGAAAGTTACTTTAGATAAAGAGAAAGGTGGACAGATAGCTGAAAATCTTGATAATCTATATGAGTTTATGAGCTATCAACTAATACAAGCAAATATTAAAAAAGATACTACTCAAATTGAAGTGGTTGAAGAATTAATGATTGAATTATTAGATGCTTGGAAACAGATTATAAATAAGCAAAGTAAAAAGAATAATCAGAAAGAAGCAGTTAGTATTCAAGGATAGTGATCAGTAATTAGTGATGAGCGACGGGTGACAAGCAAAGAATGCTCACTGACATAGACACTGACACTGACACATAAAAAAGGCAGGTGAGGAAAAATGAGAATTCCTCAAATTCAAATCAGACAGCAGTATGCTAAGATTAAAATGGATATTAAAGATGCTTCTGTGGAAATTGAACAGTCACAAGCTGATTTAGAAATAAAACAGCCTAGAGGTAAGTTAGAGATTAAGCAAGAGAATGTCAAAGTAGAGATTGATAATTATCCCTTATGGCATGATTTGGGTTTTAAAAATATAGCTGATTTTGCTGCTGATAATGCTAAACGTGGCAAAGAAGAAGTTATGAAAGCAATAGGTAGGTATGTTAGTCAAGGTAATCGTTTTATGAGAATTGAAGATAAAGGAGACCCTATTATAGATACATCAGTAGAGAATGCTACTCCCAAAGAAGGAGAGTTAACTATAAAATATATTAGAGGGCCCAAATTTAATGTTATACCACCTAAATTAGATATTAAATATACACCTCAGAAGCCTATTATTAATTCTAAAATAAATCCACCTCAGTATAAATTTAATCGAGGCGAAGTCAAGGTAAGTATGGCTCAATATAATAACATCGAAATATCTTTAAAAGGTGATCAAGTAGATATTTCAGGATAGAAAGCAATTTCATAATTATAATAATTTAATAAATGGAGGATTTATATGCAAATTTATATTAATGGAGAATTATCTAATAGAGACTATAAAGAATTAGAGAAAGAAGAAATATTAAATGTTATTATAAAAGATTTAGATAATCAGTTTATTGAGACCATACATCTAGATAATGTAGAAGTTAATATAAACTATTTTCAAAATAATAAAATTGATTTAGCTAAGGTTGAAAAGATAGAAATTATTACCAAAAACATTGATGAATTGATTGATGAAACTTTATTAGAAGCGAAAGAATATTTACCTAAGCTTAAGCAGGGGCTTATTGATGTAGCTAACTTGTTCTGTCAAGAAAAGATAGAAGAAGGAAATTATAAATATCAACTCTGCTTGGAAGGGATAGAATGGTATACTTTAGCATTAGATAAAATACTAATTTTAATTGATTATGAGAATTTAAGAAAGCAGGTAGAAGAAAAATTAAGGAATTTAAATAATATAATTAGCAAGTTAATGATTAGCTATCAAAAAAATGATATAGAATCTTTTACTAATATTATTGAGCATAAAGTTATAAATTATATAGACGATTTTATAGATATTAATAATAAGCTGTTAGATATAAAGTAATAATAATTTTCTTTTATACAGGAATATATTAATCAAATTTGAAAATTAGAAGCCGTTAATTTTATATAGATTAGAAATTCTATAAATATATATGATATTGTTATTATACAAAGATTATTAAATTTTCTTGTATTTTAACCTAAAACAATATATAATTAATTCTGTATTTACTTAGGTCTGTGGTTGAAAATCGATGCCAGTCGCAGGCAAAACGATCCACGTAAGGTAGCACAAAACTAATAGCTACTGATCATGGTGCGGCTTAGAGGTAACTAAACCTCCTATGTTCCTAAAGAGTATAGAGAGATAAGTATTCAATTTATCCAAAATCCTTTGAATTGCTGGAAACTCTTAAAGCTAGTTAAACCACAACATAACCATGAAATAAGGGTAAGTGTGATGGTCACGAAAGTAGAAAAAATTAACTAGATGGCATAAGGTTAAATCCTAAGTGCTGTAATAATAGACAATCAGCAGGTAAGCTCCGAAGAGGAGAAACTTCAACGACTATCCCAAAAGGGAGTACACTACAAGCGATTGGTAGTGGAAGTGGAGGACACCTATTAAGAGGTGATGATATAGTCTACGCTTATGTGAAAGCATAAGAAGTTTCTTAGAAAACTGCATATATCTAGCGAATATATGTGAATAAGCATAGAATCTATAATTGAACCTTGAAAACTTAATAGAATCTATAAATAAAATTAGTCTTTTTATCAATAAAAATTACCTCAAAGTGACATGATAAATGCAAAAAGTAAGGTGATAAGAATGATAAAATCGATTAAAATAGTCATTATTAAATTAGTAGTGCTTCTATTATCTTCTTTTGCTAAAATTTCTAACTTAGTTTTCAAACCTTTAGGAATAGTAAGATTAAATATAGTATTCACGTCTGTATTGATAGGCATTAGTATCACGTCCTAGACTTATTATACACATTCAAATAAGTGAAGTGCTGTAAGAGTGGTGCAACTGTGTTATAATGGTTTTGTAAGGAGTGATTTTATGAATGATATAAATGATAATGGAGTATTGTATAGGGTTTGTAATAAATGCAGAAAGAAATATAAATTATCATCAGATAACTTTCATAGAAATAAAACTAAAAGAAATGGGTATGCATTAGAGTGTAAAAAATGTGTTTCTTATAGAAATAAAAAAAGATATTCAAATTTGACAGCAGAAGAAAAAGCAGTAAAAAATCAATACATTAAAGAATTTAGAAAATTGCAAAATGAAAAGGGACTGTGTCAGCATTGCAAAGAACCAAAACTATCTAATTCAGTATACTGTGAAAAACATTATTTAAAATATATTTCAAAAAGATTGTTTGGCACAGTTAGTAAATATAAATTGCTGAAGAATAAGTTAGAAAAGCAAGATTACAAATGTGCTTATACTGGAGATAAGTTAATACTTGGTTTGAATGCAAGTGCAGACCATATCAAACCCTTATCAACACACACTCATTTATATGATGATGTTAATAATATTCAATGGACTACGATTGATGTAAATATTATGAAATTGAATCATTCAGAAGAAGATTTTTTCCAACTTGTAAAAAAGATTTATGAATTTAATGACTTATAAGTTGTATCCGAATGGATTCATCACGAAGAGTTTTTAATAAAACTCGTAGGTAAGCCCTTGGAGAGTTATATCAAACTAGATTAGCTTTATAGCGAAATAGGACTCGTTGAACAGGGAATTAAAATGAAGTTTATGGATTCTATTAAGTTTTTAGTAGGTTTTTATAGATTTTATGCAACGGTGAGTCCTACCTAGATTATTACATAAGGTAATTCTACTAGAGAGAAGGGGTAGTGAATTTGATCTTAATTTGCGAGACTTCCAGTGGGCGAGTGTGGGGTCAAAAACCAGGTCAGCTAAGCAAATACCTATGATAGAGTACTCACAGGAGTGCTCTTTTTTTATATATGACGATATAATTATATTGAAACGTATTCATCAATAAAGGAATTTTAGAGTTGGATTTAGAAATTATAATAGAGAGTTTATACTGTGATTAAAATATTATAGAATATAAAGTAGGAAGGAAGATTAATAAGTGGATGATAATAAGAACATTACATGGCATTCAGGAAAAGTAAGTTATGATGACAGATGTAATAAGCTTGGACAAAATGGTGTAGTAGTTTGGTTTACTGGTCTGTCTGGTGCTGGGAAATCTACAATTGCTGTAGAATTAGAGAAAAAATTAATCAAAAAGGGAAAAATAGTTTACCGTTTAGATGGTGATAATATGAGACATGGCTTAAATTCTGATTTAGGGTTTACAGCTGAAGATAGAGATGAGAATATAAGAAGAATAGCAGAAGTAGCAGCATTATTCAAAGATGCAGGGTTAATTGTATTAGCAGCGTTTATTTCACCTTATGAGAAGATGAGAGAGTTTGCTAAAGAAAAGACAGGAGATAATAGCTTTATCGAAGTATATGTAAAAGCAGATGTTCAAACTTGTGCCAAAAGAGATCCTAAAGGCTTATATGAGAAGGCTATTAAAGGGGAGATAGATAACTTTACAGGGATTTCTGCTCCTTACGAAGCTCCTAAGAATCCAGATTTAGTAGTGGATACTACTAAATTATCAGTTGAAGAAGCTGTAAATAAGGTTATGGAGAAAATATTAAATGACTAGAAAGAAGAAATTATTAAAGACTATTACATGGAGAATAACTGCTACTACTACAACTTTAATAATTGTATATTTATTGAGTGGTGAATTTAAGGTGGCTACTTCTGTAGCTTTATTTGAAGTTATCACTAAAATGGTTATCTATTATCTTCATGAGACAATATGGGATAGATTGAATGTTGATGAAAATAGAGAAGAAGGGAGTTAGATTATGAAAAAGATAGATTTACATATACATACAACAGCCTCCGATGGTTCTTTTACTCCTAGTGAAGTGGTAGAAGAAGCTAAGAAAAGGGGTTTATCAGTAATAGCAATTACTGATCATGATACAGTATCTGGACTAGATGAAGCTATAATAAAAGGGGAAGAGTTGGAAATAGAAGTAATTGCCGGAATTGAATTAACTACTTATTATAGAGAGTATAGAATTGATATTTTGGGTTATAATATTGATTTTAAAAATAGAGAGTTACTAAAAATTATAAATAATCTACAAAATTCACGAGAAGTAAGAGCTAAACAGATTTTAGATAAGTTATCTGATTTGGATATAGAGCTAGATTTTAATAGGTTAAAAGAGATTGCTGGTGATACCGGAGTAGGAAGGCCTCATATAGCTAGGCTGATGTTACAGGAAGGGCATATTGATAGTATACAAGAAGCTTTTGATAAATATCTAGAAGATGGTGGGGTTGCTTATGTACCTAAGTATCAGTTAAAACCAGCAGATGCTATTGAATTGATTAAAGGTGCAGGCGGAATTCCTATATTAGCTCACCCAGGTATGATCAATAATGACGAGATTGTTAGAGAATTAATCGAGAATGAGAAGTTAGAGGGTTTAGAAGCTTATTACTCTAAACACAGCCAGAAAGAAACAGAATATTATTTAAAACTAGCTAAAGATAATGATTTAATTATTACAGGTGGTTCTGACTGTCATGGTCCAGCAATTGCTGACAAATTCTTATTAGGCACTGTTGATGTCCCATATGAACTATTAGAAGAATTACAGAAATGATAATTTAAAGTTAATTTATCAAAAATTTAAAATGGATTTTAGTGTGTTTGAGTCTGTGTCTAAAATCTTCTATTGTTATTAATTGAAACTAGGGAGGAATTATAATGTTAATTGAGGCTCATGGGGGTAAGTTGGTTAATAGGATAGTAGAAGGGGTAAAAAAAGAAGAGCTTTTAAAAAAGGCTGAAACTATGCCTAAGATTAAATTAAGCATACGTGATTTAACAGAAATTGAAAATATAGCGAGTGGACTTTATAGTCCTTTAGAAGGATTTATGGTTGAAGCTGATTATAATAGTGTTATAGAAAAGATGTATTTAACTAATGGATTACCATGGACGATACCAGTTGTTCTTGGAGTAAGTAGAGAGAAAGCTGATGAGTTAGAAGTTGGTACAGATGTGGCCTTAGCAGATAATAAGGGAACTATATATGCTGTGCTACATTTAGAAGATAAATATACATATAACAAAGAGCGGGAAGCAGAATTGGTATATAAAACAGTAGAGGATAAGCATCCAGGTGTAGTGAAAGTTTATGAACGTGGTGAGGTCTTATTAGGTGGTAAAATTTCATTATTAAGAAGAATTGAGCATAAGCTATTTAATGAGTATAGGTTGGATCCAAAGGATGTTAGAGAGCTAATTAAAGAGAAGGGGTGGAATCGGGTAGTAGGATTTCAAACTAGAAACCCAATACACAGAGCCCATGAATATATTCAAAAGTGTGCTTTAGAAATTTGTGATGGATTACTATTAACTCCTTTAGTCGGGAAAACTAAAAGTAGTGATATTCCAGTAGAATATAGAATAAAAAGCTATGAAGTAGTGATGGATAAGATTTATCCAAATGATAGAACTGCTTTAGCAGTTTTTCCAGCAGCAATGAGATATGCTGGACCAAAAGAGGCAGTATTTCACGCATTATGTCGTAAGAATTATGGTTGTACACACTTTATTGTTGGTCGTGATCATGCAGGTGTTGGAGATTATTATGGAACTTATGAAGCTCAAGAAATGTTTGATAACTTTAAGACCGAAGAGATAGGTATAGAGCCTTTAAGATTCGAACATTCTTTTTATTGTAAAGAGTGTGAATCCATGGCTACAGCAAAGACCTGTCCTCATGATAAAGACGAACATATATTCTTAAGTGGTACTAAGGTAAGAAAATTATTAAGAGAAGGAAAGAGACCACCCAAAGAGATGACTAGACCCGAAGTAGCTAATGTATTAATTAAAGGAATAGCAGATAGTAAATAAGAATATTTAAGCAGAAAAGAGAATTAGTAGATTCTTGAGCTAATTCTTTTTTTATTCTTTTAACAAAAATATCATTGAGTTACTGCTGAATAAAAGCTATTTTTCAATTCAAGTATAAAATAATAATTCTAAACAAATAATAATCGAAGTAAGAGAGTAAATTTCAAATAATAAGCTATTGTAATAATTGTAACAGGAGGTCTACACTATGATGTATCTAGCAGTCATATTAGGTGTTTCTTTAATAGCAGTTTTATTTATAATTTTTAAAAGTTAAATTTTCAAACTATAAAGGAGATTACTTATTAAAGTTAGAATTAATATAAAAAAGGGTGGTACTATGTTTACAGAATTTGATTTGAAGACCGATAATCATTCAGAATTAATTGATATGACTGATAAGATTCAAGAGATTGTCACAGGATCTAAAGTTGAAAATGGAATATGTTTAATCTTTATTCCCCACACTACAGCAGGGGTTACTATTAATGAGAATGCTGACCCAACAGTTAAAGATGATATCTTATACAAACTAAAGGATTTAATTCCATGGGAAGATAATTATCAGCATTTAGAAGGAAATTCAGCAGCCCACCTTAAAGCTAGTCTCTTTGGTAATTCAGAACAGATAATTATTAATGATGGCAGACTATTGTTAGGTACTTGGCAGGGGATTTATTTTGCTGAGTTTGATGGACCAAGACAAAGAAGAGTACAGGTTAAAATAATAAATTGACAATGTACAATTGACAATTTAGAATTAAAGGTAACCATTATACATTGTACATTTTAAATTGTAAATTAATCTTTTATTGAGGAGGAGAGAAGAATGTTAGTAGATTACCATACTCATTTATTAGGTCATGAGGATAGAGAAGGAACTGTGGAGGATATTAGAGAGTTTTTAGAAGCAGCAGTTTCTAAGGATGTCAAAGAGATTGGTTTTACAGACCATAACCGCTATTATGAGCAGTTTGATTTTGATTTAATTGAAGAGGTAGCTCAAGAGTTTCCTAAATTAAAGGTTAGAAAAGGGATTGAGATGGATTACACTCCTGGTAAAGAGAAGGAGATCAAAGAATTTTTAGAGCAATTTGATCTAGATTATGCAATAGGCTCAATTCATTTTTTGGGTAATTGGATGTTTGACCATCCCGATTATACCGATGAATATGATAATTGGGATATAGATGAGTTATATAAGAGATACTTTGAAAGGGTAGCAGGTGCTGCTAAATCTGGCTTATTCCAGCTGTTAGGTCATTTAGATTTAATCAAGGTCTTTAATTTTAGACCTAAAACTGATGTAGTAGAATTAGTTACCCCTACTTTAGAAGTAATAGCCCAAGAGGATATTACAATTGAGATAAATACCAATGGGATGAATAAGCCTGCTAAGGAGTTTTATCCAAGTAGAGAGATATTAGAGAAGGCTTATGAATTGGGAATTAAGGTAACTATGAGTTCTGATGCTCATAGAGCTGATAGAGTGGGAGAGAATTTAGCTGAGGTCAGAGAGATCTTATTAGATATTGGTTATACTGAGATTGCTACCTTTGAAGATAAGAAGAGAATAATGGTTGAACTATAGAGACTTTGAGAGGCACTCTAATTTAAGGGTGTCTTTTCGATTCTATACTAAAAACTTTATAACCATTTCTGAAAACGTTTACAAAAAATCTTGACATAATGGTAGAACAGGGATATTATTATAATATAAGATTATAATATAGGACTATGGGGAAGTGGAATTTTAATGAAGATTAAAGATATAGCTAAGTTAGCTGGAGTTTCTATAGCTACAGTGTCTAGAGTAGTAAATGATAAACCGGGAGTAAGGGATGAAGTTAGAGAGAAGGTTAAAGAGGTTATTAAAGAACATGAATATAAACCTAACTTAATTGCCCGAGGATTATCAAGCAAGAAATCTAATATTATAGGTTTATTACTTCCTAAATTTACTGCATATTATACAGAACAAGTAGACGCTATTATTAATTATTGTAACCAAAAGGGATATAGAGTCATGATTACAAGCTCTGTAGGCAGATTTGAAGGAGAGCTAGAGAATCTAAATATGCTCTATAAGAGTCAAGTAGAAGGTATACTTTACTTTGTAGGAAAGATGACAGAAGAGAAGAAAGAGAATATTGAGAAGATAAATAAAGAGATTCCTATAGTATTATTAGACCAAGCTATTGAAGAGTTGAGTATTCCTGCTGTGTTGCCTGATAACTATGGTGGTGCAGTAAAAGCAATGAACTATCTTGTGAATTTGGGACATGAGAAGATAGCTTTTATAAAAGCTCCTTATTATGATTTAGAAGGTGAGAAGAGATATCGGGCTTATCAGGATATAATGAAAAGAAATGACTTTGAGATAAAAGAGTGTTATATACAAGGAAGTGATTATTCAATTGAATCAGGGTATAAGGCTATGGAGAATATTTTAAGCAAATCTGATCAGCTTCCAACTGCTGTGTTAGCCTCTAATGATGGAACTGCTATTGGGGCGATAAATTACTTGAAAGAAAAGGGGATAGAAGTACCTGAAGATATTTCTGTAATGGGGATTGATGATATAGAGATAGCAAAGCATTTTATACCTAAGCTGACTACAGTAAAACAGGACTTATACTATGTAGGTGATGAAGCCATTAAGTTATTATTTGAATATATTGATAATAAAGATTTAAAGGCTAAGAAGCTCATAGTTGAGCAGGAGTTAGTAATTAGAGATAGTGTAAAGGAGATTAGGTAATTATGTTTTAGAATAATAGAAGATAGGGGTTAAACGTTTGCTTTAAATTGCTTATTAATTAAAAGAGAGGAGGGATTAGATATAGAGTTTTTTTAGTTTTGGTTGTAAACGTTTACAGGGTTGCTTTAAGATGAAATGTTAATAAATTTATAGGAAATAGATGTAGAATGTTATCGATTAATTAATATCAAATTAGAATTTGAGGTGAAATTATGAATTTAGAAGGGATTTATCATAGAGTAAACTCCAATTATGCTTATCTTGTAGAAGAAGATAGGGTTTTGCTCAAATTAAGAACTAAAAGGGATGATTTAAATAGTGTAAAAGTCTTTCATTGTGATAAGTATAGAAAGATAAATAGTTGTGAGGATTTAAAAATTGTAGAGATGACCAAGAAATATAGTGATCAGTTATTTGATTATTATGAAGTCATTATAGAGTTTAGAGGAATAAGTTTAGCCTATTATTTTGAACTAGTGGGTAAAGAAGATAGTTTATTCTATGGAAGAAATGGCTTTTATGGAGAGCTGATAGAAGAGGAAGCAGATATGTTTATTATGGCTAACTTCTCTAAGGATAATCTCTTTACAATTCCAGCTTGGCACAAAAAAGCAATTGTCTATCAAATTTTTCCCGATAGGTTCAATAGAGGTAGCAATTTTGTGTTAGAAGATAAATATACAGAAGACTGGAATGGAGAGGTGAATTATAGAACATTTTTAGGAGGAAACCTCAAGGGAATAACTGAAAAGCTGGATTACTTAGAAGATCTAGGTATAAATACAATCTATTTAACTCCTATATTTAAATCCGATAGTACTCATAGATATGATACCGATGATTATTATCAGATAGATCCTGGCTTAGGAACAAAGCAAGAGTTTAAAGAGCTGGTAGATAAGGCTCATCAAAGGAAGATTAAGATTATCTTAGATGCAGTATTTAACCACTGTGGATTAAACTTTTTTGCCTTTGATGATCTGGTGAAGAAGGGTGAAGAATCAAAATATAAGGATTGGTTTGAGGTAGACTCCTATCCAGTTACTAAAGAAAGAAAAAGAAAGCCTAATTATAAGACCTTTGGCTATTACTATCACATGCCTAAATTAATCTTATCAAATCAAGAAACGGCTGAATATTTTCTAGAGGTAGCTCGATATTGGACTAAAGAGTTTAACATAGATGGCTGGCGCTTAGATGTTGCCGATGAAATTTCTCCTGAATTTTGGAGAGAGTTTAGAAGAACTTTAAAGAGGATCAATCCTGATATATTGATTTCAGGAGAGGTTTGGTATGACTCTGATTTTTGGCTAAAGGGAGATCAGTTTGATACTGTAATGAACTATCCTTTCTTAGAGGTTGTTGAAGATTTCTTTGCTAAAGAAGTTATAAATGTTGATAAATTTAGTAATAGGTTAGCAAAGGTTAGAAGTTTATATAAGAAGCAGGCTCATGAAAACCTGTGGAATTTAATAGATAGTCATGATGTCTCGAGGTTTTTATATAAATGTGAAAATAACCTAGCAAGCTTTAAATTAGCTGTTTTATTTCAGTTAACCTATGTAGGTGTTCCAGTTATTTACTATGGTGATGAATATGGAATGGCTGGTGGAGTTGATGGCTTAGAGAAGAGAGAGGCAATGAGTTGGGAGGAAGGTAAGCAGAACCAAGAGCTGTTCCAATATTACAAAAGATTAATAAGAATAAGAAGAGAGAATCAAGAGCTTATAGCTGGAGAGTATAGTGAAGTATTAAAGGATAGAGAGACTAATCTATATGGATATAAGAGAAGTTATTATGGTCAAGAGATGCTTATCTATCTAAATAATTCTAATCAAAATACTATCTTAGAGCTAGCAGGTAGCTATAGAGAGTTATTAACAGACCGAATTTTAGAAGGTAAAATTACAATAGAAGCTAAAGAAGGAGTTGTTTTAAAGCCACTCTTTTAAATAAACATTAAGGAGATGATAGTGATGAGCAAGAAAGATTTATTACTTCAAAGGTTAGATCAGATTGGAGAATCCCTTAAAAATACAGGTGAAGCCTTAGCGTTATTAGGTCTTGGTTCTGTAGGAAAAGAGTTAGGTAGGTTAGATGAGTATTCAGATTTAGATTTTTTTGTGATAGCTAAAGAGGGGTTTAAGACGAGATTTATTGAGAAGCTAGATTGGCTTACTTCTATCTCACCAGTAATATATTATTTTCAGAATACTGATGACGGTTATAAGTTATTATATGAAGATGGAGTTTATTGTGAGTTTGCCATATTTGAAGAGAAAGAATTATTAGAGGTTGATTTTGCTGAAGGGAGAATTGTCTGGAAAGAGGATGGATTTGATGAAAGTATCTGCTCTCCTAAGGATAAATCTATAAGATGGAAGCCAAAATCTAAGCAATGGGCTATTGGGGAGGCTTTGACCTGCCTTTATGTAGGATTAACTAGATTTGCTAGAGGAGAAAAATTATCAGGAACTAGATTTATACAGAATTATGCATTAGATAATCTTTTGTCCCTTTCTAATCTGATTGAAGATGAAGTAGATTACTACAAGGACAAATATCAGAATGAACGTAGATATGAAAAGCGTTATCCTAAGACTGCTAGGCAATTGTCTGAGATGATACAAGGCTATGACAAATCTCCTCAGTCAGCTATAAAGATTGTTGAGTTTATAGATCAGAACTTTGAAATCAATCAAGCTATGAAGAAAGTGATTATTGATTTAGCAAATGAATTGAAAGATGGAGAGTAGTTATAGATTTATTAAACTGTAAGCTGTATGTTTAAGCTTAGGTTGAAATATGGATATGAGGTTATAGAAGGAGATTGGGACGTTTTAGGAATATGGAATATGTTATCAGGAATCTGTAAAACATACTGATTCCAGGTTCTTGATTCCTGACACGAAAGTATCGCTTTATCCCCATTAATCTCCATTTCCGATTCAGGATCTATATTAAGATTAGAATATTTATAGATAAGGAGATGAGATTTATGAAAAAGTTACTAGTAGTTGGAGGAGCATCTTATGATTGGGTTATCTATATGGGGGAATTTCCTAAAGTAGGGACTCATTATAGTAAAGGTTTTCATGAAACTGCTGGGTCTACGGGTGTCGGTAAGGCTATGAATTTTGGAAAGCTAGGCTTTGATACAACTTTCCATGCCATGATAGGTGATGACCTTTATGGTGAGAAGATAAAGGAATGTTTTAAAGGTGAGAATATAGACTTTATCTATGATATAGACCCTAAAGGTACTGAACGGCATACGAATATTATAGATGATAATGGCAACAGAATCAGTATCTATGTGGCCTATGCAACCTTTGAACCAGAGGTAGATTATACACGATTAGAAGAGAAGGTAAAAGCTAGTGATTATCTTGTCTTAAATATTATCAATTATACTAGAGAGTTAATAGCTGTAGCTAACAAATACAATAAAGCTATCTGGTGTGATATCCATGATTATGATGGGGAGAATGAATATCATCAAGGTTTTATTGAAGCTGCTAATTACTTATTTATGAGTTCTGAAAGCTTGCCAAATTATAAAGAGTTTATGGAAAGGATGATAGGTGAAGGTAAGAAGTTAGTAATCTGTACCCATGGTAAAGATGGAGCAACTGCATTGACTGAAGATGGTGAATGGATAGAGGTTCCAATCATTGATGACTACGAGATGGTTGATAGTAATGGAGCAGGAGATAGTTTCTTTGCTGGATTTTTATATGGATTTTCAAAGGGATATTCTATAGAAAAATCTCTAAGAATAGGAACGATTGTAGCTGGCTTATGTATCACCTCTTATGAATTGGCTTATGAACAATTAAATGAAGTATTAATAGAAGAGGAGTATAGCAAGTATTATAGGGGATAAAATATATTACTATTTTATGGAGGGATAAAATGATAGGGGAACAAATCAAAATAGAAGGTCAAGAATTTATGATTGATAAGCTATTAGGAAAGGGGAAATCAGGATATTCATATTTAATTACAAATGGGCAAAAGAATTTAGTATTAAAAAAGATACATCATGAGCCTTGTTCTTACTATAATTTTGAAGGAAGCAAACTTAAATGCGAATTAAATGCTTATCATGTGTTAAAAGAGTTTATTAGAGTTCCAAGATTGATAGATTATAATCATGAAGAAGAATACTTAATTAAGGAGTATATTGATGGACCAACAGCTGCAGAGCTAATTGCTAATAGTTCATTAGAGGAATACAATGTTATGGAGATTTTTAATATCTCTAAACTACTAAAGGAAGAAGGAATTAATATAGATTATTTTCCTACTAATTTTGTGATTAAAGATGATAAGTTGATTTATGTTGATTATGAATTTAATGATTATATGGAAGAATGGGATCTTATTAATTGGGGAGCTTATTATTGGGCTAATTCAGAAGGTATGAAAGAATATTTAGATACTGGAAACATAGCTAAATTAAATCAAGATGTTAATTTAGGAATTCCAAAGAAAAAAGAGTTTGAAGAACAAGTAGCTAAATGGATAAAAAGGTATAATATATAATTTATACAATTTGGTTTTCACCAAACCCATAAAAGCCCTAATGTTTTATTAGAACAGTAGATTAACTTAAATTAATTAATGGAGGTAGATACCTATGATTAAGATGATAAATAATAAAAAAATTATTTTATTATCTATACTTATATTAAGCTTAGGTTTATTTGTAGGATGTAATGGTAAAGATGATAGCAAGGATATGGTAGCAGAGGTAATAGAGAATGTGATGGTAAATGTTAAAGTTCCCAACGATAATTCTATAGAAAAGATTACGGTATCTCTTAAAAATATAAATATAGACGAATATATACCTTCCAAAACTGAAACAGTGGCTGATATTGATGAGAATGGAGTTCTATCCTTTCCATTTTCAGATTTAAATGGAACTGAGTATAATGTAATTGCTAAGGCAGAAGACTTAAATGGAAAAGATCTTTATATTGCCTCAGCTACTATTACCGATGCAGAAGTAAATAATGTAGAAATAAATGCAGATAAGTTTTCGAAGATAGAGAAGAGAACTGATATAAATAATCTAAGGATTTATGAAATAATGGTAGAAGCCTTTCAAGATGGAGAGCCAGAGGGTTATGGGACTGGCTATGGACCAAGCCATCATAATGGTGATTTGAGAGGTATAATCAATTCTTTAGAGTATATCAAAGGACTTGGCGTTAATGCTATTTGGATGACTCCAATATTTGAGTCAAAGACTGGACTAGTTAAAGGACAAGCAACAGGTTATTTTCCTGATGATTATTATAATGTAGACCCTAAATTTGGTACAAATGAGGACTTAAGAGAGCTAGTAGAGAAAGCTCATAAGTTAGGCTTATATGTATTCTTAGATGGAGTATTTGGACATCATGGAGCAGACCCTATAGATGGTGTAGTTGATTATGATACACAATGGTATGGAAATAAGGTCAAATATCCAGATAGTTTAGAATACTTTAAAGATGTAGCTACTTATTGGATTGAGGAGTATGAAATTGATGGTTGGAGGTTAGATCAAGCCTTCCAAATGAACCAAGATGGAACTAATTACTTATATGATATCAGAAAAGCAGTAGAAAAAGTTTGTGCAGAAAGAAAAGACCGTGGAGAAGAATGGGGAACACTAGGTTATTTAGTAGGTGAGATATGGGATGGATCTGGAAGAGAGATAAATAGTATCGGTTATAGTCAAAATGGATTAAAATCACTCTTTGATTTCCCACTAAGATATGCTTTAGTACAAGTATTAGCTTCACAAGAGCATACAGAACAGGGTGGTGCTTATAGTCAGCCAACTTCAGTATTTAATAGGGGTATCCTTATGATGCCCAACCAAATCTGATGTTAACTACCCATGACGTAGTTCGTTTTGGTGATTTGATTCAAAGAGCACCTCATTTAGGTTATGGTAAGGAGCATCCTGATTATTGGAAACGTCATAAAGCAGCTTTCAGTTTTATGGCATCATATACAGGACCAATCACTATTTACTATGGTGATGAGATTGGTAGAGAGGTAGAAGGGTTTATCAATGAACAGGATATGGTTGATGGAGTAAAAATTTATGATGACCATGCTGCTAGAGATGCAGGTAAGGTCTCTGGTTTCACTGATCAAGAAGAGGATTTAAAAGATTATGTAAGTAGTCTGATGAAGATTAGAAATGATAATCCAGCATTATGGAATGGAGAGAGAAGAAATTTGGTAGCATCTGGGACTAAATATGCTGATCTTAAAATTGATCCAGATACAGGTGATAAGATACTCTATGTATTAAATACTGGAACAGATGCAACTACAATCTCAATATCTAATGTTGGTGGAACTAAGCTAATAGATTTATTTACAGGTGAAGAGGTAGCTGGTTTAGCTAGCTATGATATCTCTGTAGATGGACTAACAGGACGTTTTTTTAGTATTAGATAATTAATTTTTTTAAGCATAACAGTTAGATTAATCTAACTGTTATGCTTTTTTATAGGAAAGGCTCAGAAACCCCCTTATGCTTGTCTTAGGGGATGAATGAGCCTTTTAATTTTAAGGTTCGATACCTTGAAATTAAATGTTCTTTTGATTTTGGATATACTTTTGGATAGTTTCAGAAGATACACTTCCAGCTGTCCCGACATAATATCCTCTACTCCACAAACCCTACGAGTTTTTAAGTATAAAAACTCTTCGTACAAATTCAGTCACTACCCAAAAACTTAGCTTTCTTCAAATTAGGGAAAGTTTTAAATATATGATTAGCAGATATACTTTTTAATTTTCTAACTATATCTACTGGTGCAACAGTTGGTGGAGCAGAAATAAATAGATGTGCGTGGTCTGTCATTATTTCTTGTTCAATAAGTTCATATCCATAATTGCTACAAACCTTTTTAAAGCAACTTAACAATTCGGATTCTAGCTTATCTTTAAAGATAGTGTGTCTATACTTAGGACAAAAGATAATGTGATAATTAATATTGTATTTGCTATGCTTAGTTGTCTTTGTATTTGTCAAGGATATATTCCATACCTTCCTCTAGTAAGTCATTAGCATTTTTGTCTAATTTAATAGCTAATACCTTAATCTTTTTGTATAGTTTTTCTTCTAATGTAGTATTAATATTTTTTCTAGCCATATTAAGCACCTCCTAAAATAATTATATCACATAGTTGACTATGTGTCAATGTTATGTTATAATAAACACATAGATAAC